>SLFE01000056.1 GCA_007124415.1 Waddliaceae bacterium
AAGAGATTCCCGAAGGGGTGGGGATCGTTCGCTCTTATCACAATTTTCAAAAGACGCCTCAAACATTGCCCTTGGATCTCAAAGGGGATGTTGTGAAAATCGCCGTTATGGCCCATTCGACGCCGGATGCCCTCAGGGTGCTGGCCGCCGCCCGGTCCCGCCCCGATGTCATCGGTATTAGCATGGGAGAAAGGGGAAGTTTCGCCCGCGTTCTGTCACCTGTTGCAGGCAACCCCTGGACTTATGCCTGTCTTGATGAAACTTTGCCGGCGGCCCCCGGACAGATCGCAGCAGACAAGCTGCTGAAGACCTATAATTTTGCATCCTTAGGATCTGAGACCGAAATCTATGGCCTTATCGGCAATCCCGTCAGTCAAAGTCCCGGCCACCGCCTGCACAACCGCCTACTCAGGGAGTCGGGGCTGAATGCCGTCTATGTCAAAATGGTTGTGGAGCCGCACGAGCTTCCTGAATTTATCGCCCTTGCCAAACAGTTGAATTTTCGCGGCTTGAGCGTCACCATGCCCTTGAAGGAGGCGGTCATCCCCTGCCTTGACGAAATATGCCCTGAAGCTAAGAGGATCGGCGCGGTCAATACCCTCGTCTTTGATGAGGGCCGGGTCAAAGGGTTCAATACCGATTCTCTTGGAGCTCTCAACGCCATCGAAAACAAAACGTCTGTTTCTGGAAAGAAAATGCTGATTATCGGAGCCGGAGGGGCGGCGGCTGCGGTTGCCTTCGAGGCGAAAAAAAGGGGCGCCGACGTTTTTATTTATAACCGCACTTTTGAAAAAGGGCGCAAATTGGCCGATAGGCTGGGATGTCATCCGGTGAGCGATATACACGGCGGGTTTGATATTTATGCCAACTGCACGCCTGCGGATGAGCCGATAGACACCAATTGCATCAGCTCTTCTGCTCTTGTTATGGATATCAATCACAGAAAAACAAAATTTTTACTTGATTCAAGGGAAAGAGGGTGTTCCATTATTGAAGGAAGTCAAATGTTTGCTCTGCAAGCAGAAGAACAGTTTCGTATTTGGCATTGTTTAAAACATGAATGCCAAGTATAATTTCTTCAAAATTTTACGGAGAGAAAAATGAGCGTGCTTAATTATTCACAAGCTGTTTCGTCTTTGGAGCAGAAGCTTGAAAAAATAGAACGACAGAATTCAGGTTGGCAGCAGTGGTTTGTTTCATGGCTGCTGACGACAGAAGCTGAAGTAACGGCACAAAAAGTACGGCAGCTTTTAAGCATTTTGCCCCGCACACCTGATTCCGTCCCTTGCGCCATACTTCCGTTTATCGCCGAGCATTTGTCCGACAAAGACTTTCGCCGCATGAGTTTTCTGCAGCTGAAGGTTTCTCGGAGAGTCTGCGAAATTGATGATAAAAATCTGACTTCAAGTCAAAGAAAAATTTCAACTGTCTTAAGTTCGCTTGGTCATTACAATTTTTCTCAAGTAGAAGAGCGCCTTTGTTCTCAGGATTTTAATGAGGACGGAGTGTTCGAAGCTTTTATTGCCGGTATGCAGCCGCAGCATTTGCTGCTGCTAAAAGAAAAGGCGATCTCCATTTTGAAGAAAATTTTATCCGAAAAAGGGTATTCGGAACTGCAAGAGGCCGATTTTGAAAATATTCTAGCGGGGCTGTCCGGCGGCAAAACATTGAACGCGGCAGTGAAGGAACGGTTTCCCTTGGATGTAGAGCTGATTATCAATCAACAATTCATTGCCAAGGCAAGCAAAAACGCGTTGATGGCGAAAAGCAGCTGGTTTCGGGAGTTGTTTCACTCGGCGCCGGAAAGAGGCAGGTTCGAGATTCGAGAAAGCGATATTCAGTGTTTTCGCCAGTTGATTGACTACCTGATGGGCCGGGATGCCGAGATAGAAGGAGGGCATGAACATATTTTTCGAATGTATGAGCAAGCGGTGAAATACCGCGTGCAACCCCTCGTCGATTTTTACGACTTTAAGTTGGCTCAATGTTATGACTGTTTTAATCAGAAAGAGCAGGCAGAGATTTTGATTAAATATCCGACACTTCGGGCTTTTAGGAAATTAAAGGACCTGGAGTGGCTGGAATTCCTTAAGTGGAGTCCCTGCCATCCTATAACTATTCCTCTTTTTTTCTGTGAAGTCAAAACATTGGACCTTGAGAAAAGCCTAAGTTACCTGCAATACGTTGCCCAGACTAAACAAGAGCAAATGGAATCATTGGTGTGATCGCTGCTGCTTCCGGCGTACAAAAACATCTGGACTATCACGAAACAGTGAAGAGGCTTGAAAAGGAAATTTTGAAGCCGATACCTTCTTCGTCTGTCGGATGCCAGTGCCTGTCCGATCCGTCTGCAATCGGGATTGTCGTCTCTTTTTGTCTCGGGCTTTTATCATTGGCCATTTGTTATTCGTCTTCGGATCCTGAGTCAAAAAAAGATCGGTTGATATGTGTGGCAACATCGATTTTTTTTGTCACTGTTCCCCCTTCGATCATCGTGCTTTTTTGTTTAGGTCTGAATATCAGAAAAAGAATCCTCCTTCTCGAAGATAACCGCGAGATCAATCGAATGAATAGGGAAGTGCAG
>SLFE01000028.1 GCA_007124415.1 Waddliaceae bacterium
GCAACAGCAGGCCTTAAAGTCTTTATACTCAAAAAACTTGTTTTGAACCAAATCCGTTTGACCCTAAACGGCAGTGTCTCTACAGGGACCAACTCGCGGATCATTTTGTCAAACACCCTCTGGCCAAGATTCATCTTTCTCCAAAGGTAGCTGTCAGATGTAATGTCGTACCATCTCAAGTTGACCTGTTGGCAGGACAGCCAGTCTTTGGGAAGCAAATGCGAAAAAATTTCGAGCAGAATCTCATCGCGAAGATACAATGAATTATCATCTGATTTGTAAAGAATATTAGTTATAAATTCTTGAGTAGACTGATAAGGTATTATTTGATTATCCATAGAAAAGCCTCTTTTTTACAAATTTCTCAAAGAATATTATTTAATCGAAAAATTAATATCAATCTTTACTAAATCAACCTGAAAAAAAAACGGTAATTAGAGTACCTTCACAGGCTTGAAGTCGAGGTAGTCGCAGGAAGCGAGGATGTAGCGCACCCCCCGCATCGTGCCGAAAGGGAGCGAGCCCGAGCGGACGTTGTGGAGGTGGCCGAAGACGCAGGCCGACACCCCGTGGGATTCCAAAATATCGGAAACGGGGGAAGGGTTCATCTCGGCGTCGACAGGAGGGTAGTGGGTCATCACAATGCGGGTGGCGCCGGGATTTTTAAAGCACTTGAGGCTCATCTCAAGGCGGATCAGCTCGCGGTTGTAGATCTTTTCATTCTCGGAGGCGTCTTTGCCCTTCTCGAGAAGTACCTTGTTAGCTCTTTTGTTCTCCTGAAAAACAATGTATTCGTTGAAGTGAAAGTCGGCGTCCCAGAGGCGGACGCCTCCGATCTCGACCTCCTCCCACTGAAAGGCGTTGTTATGAATGGCGTGGAGGGAAGGGGGAAGAACTTCGGAAAGTTTTTTTTGCGAGCTCCACCAATAATCGTGATTGCCCCGGATCATCGCTTTTGTTCCGGGGAGGGCGTCGATCCACTCGAGGTCGGGAACGGCCTGCTCGATCTTCATCGCCCAGGAAATATCGCCGGGAAGTAAGACGAGGTCCTCGGGCTGAACGGTCTCTTCCCATGCTTCGCGGATTTTAAGGTGGTGGTCTTTCCAATGATCGCCGAAAACATCCATTTTCTTATCGGGAACGCCAAAGGAAAGGTGCAGATCGCCGAGTGCCCAAATTGTCATAACTAAAAAGTAAATCCGTCGGGGAAGGAGGCTCCGCGCGTTACGACGATGACGCCGTCTCGCACAAACAGATGATCGTCGGAATCGTAATGATCAAGACCTTTTTCATTGATGAGTTTCACTCCGTCTCCCATGTACACGTTTTTGTCGATTATCGCTTTTCGTATCACGCAATTTTCACCGATCCCCATGCTTTTCGGGTAGTGGGGCGAATCCTTGACCGGAGGCTCGTATTGCTCATTGCCCATAATGTAGCTGTATTCGACTACCGATCCTTTTCTCAGGATCGTTTTGGGACCGATGATAGAGTGCGTAATTTCTTTCGCCTCAACTATAGCCCCTTCGCAAATTATAGAGTGAGTGATTTTTGTATCAAAGATTTTCGGGCCGGGAAGCTGGGTCTGCTGGGCGAAAATGGGATTGATTTCGTCATAGCAGTTGAATCTCGGAAGAGGTTCTGTCAGTGCGATGTTGGCCTCGTAAAAAGACTTGATGGTTCCGATATCTTCCCAATAGCCGTCGTGCGGATAGGCGTAGGCGCCGCCGTGCTCCACTTGATGGGGAATGAGGTGCTTGCCGAAATCAACTCCTTCGTGCTCATCTAAAATGGAAAACAGCAAGTCTCTTTTGAAGCAATAAATCCCCATTGAGGCAAGGCAATCGCTTGAACCGGGGATTTTAAAATCATTGAGAATTTTAGGGTCATCGGGCTTTTCGACAAAATCAACAATCTCTTTCTTTTCGTTGATTTTAAGCAGCCCCATCCTGGAAGCCTGGTCTTTATCGACCGGAATCGCTCCGATCACCAAGTCGGCCTCCCTCTCTTCGGCAAAAGCGATCATTTTCCGAAAGTCCATATTATAAAGCTGGTCTCCGGAAAGGATCAGAAAGTAATCGGCCGCAATATCGACTAGCGAGTGGTAATTTTGCCTCACAGCGTCGGCCGTGCCTTGAAACCACTCTTTGCTTGTCGGCGTTTGCTCGGCGGCCAAAACGTCTATAAATCCCGATGAAAACTGGTCCATGTGGTAGGTCTGCAGAATATGGCGGTGAAGGGACGAGGAGAGAAACTGGGTCAGGATGGCAATTTTATAGCAGCCGGAATTCACAGCGTTTGAGACGGGAACATCGATCAGACGGTACCGCCCCCCGAACCAAATTGCCGGCTTGCACTTCGTTTCAGTCAGCGGGTAGAGCCTTGAGCCCTGCCCTCCGCCGAGGATGACGCACACCACCCGGTGCATATCGACAGGGACAAGCTCTTTTTCTATTTTCGAGTGGGACTGAATCAAAGCATGCGACACCGACAACCTCATAAACGGGTTATTAACCTTACCTCACTCTATTTGCCTAATGCTTTTACAGCAATATTTTTTTTAATTGGCCCTTTGCCAAAAAAATTACACATTTGAGAAAATCGACCAACCGACTATGATGATGTGTTAGGAGAAATCATGCGCCGTCTAATCACCTCACTTCTAGGAATCTCATTGCTTTTGTCAGTTTTTCTGTTCACAAACGGCTGTGAAAGGGTCTTGCCTATAAGAACTTATATAATCGGACGGGACAGGACCTGGACCGCTCTCAATTTTTTGGGCAAGGAAACGAATATGCTCGGCTTCACCGACGATCTTATCTATTCGATCGCGGAGGTTGAAGATATCAACATAGATGTGGGCGCCAGCTCCCGCATAGCTCTAGTTGAAAACCTGCAAAGAGGGGCTTTCGATGCCATTATCACCTTCGACGCGCCGACGCGGAGGCTAAGAGAAAGGTATGAATTTTCCAATTCTTTTTTCGATTTGGGCCCTGTGCTTGTGGTTCCGATTGATTCCGACGCCACTTCTCTAGAAGATATGATAGGCAAGGTTGTCGGAATACACACCAGAGACCAAATCATCTATGATGTCAATGTGATACCCGAGATTATCTTCACCCCTTTTGAGAATATCCTGTTCGCATTCAGAAATGTAGCCGAAGGACATTTAGACGGCCTGATAATGGATGCTTTTCCTGCACGTGAATACATCGAAAGTTTTTACAAGGGAAGGCTCAAAGCGATTCCACCGCCTCTTACGGATCATGGACTGAGGCTGATGGCCCTAAAAACACCTGCCGGCATCGACTTGATCAATCATTTCAACGATGGGCTGCAAAAACTTAAGGACAACAGTGATTATAAGGGCTTTCTGGAAAAATGGCGGCTGGGCGACCTTTCAACCTATACCGGCGTTCCGGAAGAGGAGGCTCAATAAATGCGGCAGCGGTCCGCCTCGCGGAAGTCGTTGGCAACCCGATCTTTAATTTCGGGATCGACTTCAAAGGGAGTTATGTTCCAAATCTTTTCGGCGTAGTCCTGAATTGATCGATCTGTCGAAAACTTTCCCATCCCGCCGATATTGTGCAGGCAGGCCTTTGCCCATTGATCAGGACTGGAAAACAACTGATCAACCTTCTTCTGAGTCTCGTAGTAATCTTCCAAGTCCTTGAGAACAAAAAACGTATCGGAACACTGCTCGTACTCTCCTGAAATCAGTCTTTCGTAAAGGCCGCTAAAAGCTTCATGCTCTTGGTCGTCATTGGCAAAAGAACGATCCCTGAGCATCTCGAGGGCTTTTTGTATTTTGGGATTGTTTGTGACAATGTCCGAGGCGTTGTATGACCGGTCGTTTTTAAGGGTTTCAAGCTCCTCGGCCGAGGCTCCAAAAGAAAAAGGCCACCACTCGGGCGTAATTTCCTCTTCCATTTCAATATTGGCCCCGTCCCTTGTCCCGATTGTCAAAGCTCCGTTCATGGTCAGCTTCATGTTTCCTGTTCCCGACGCTTCCATACCGGCTGTGGATATCTGTTCGGAAAGGTCCGCCGCCGGAATCAAAATGCCCGCCTTGGTCACATTGTAATTTTCTAAAAAGAGCACTTTCAAAGCTCCTTTTAAAGCACTGTCGCGATTGATGCGCCTTGCCATGGCATTGGTAAGCCTTATGATCGACTTGGCCGTCTCATAACTTGCCGCAGCCTTGCCCGCAATGATAAATGTCCGCTTCACCCGGCCGTGATGAGGATCGTCAAGCATATCGTTGTACATCATGATGATATGAAGCAGATTCATCAACTGCCTCTTGTATTCATGAATCCTCTTGATCTGAATATCAAAAAGAGATGAAGGATCGACAATCGGAAATTTTTCCGCTCGAATCTCGTTTTCCTCTTCCAAAAGATCGACCAGCCGCTCTTTATTTTTCCTCTTGATCCCCAAAAACGCCCTCCGGCTATTGGAGTCATCGGCAAATTCCTTGATTTTAGCGATCTGGCTGAAATCGGTTATCCACTCATCGCCAATGCGATCGGTCAGAAAATCGGCAAGCTCGGGATTGCAGTGGAGAAGCCAGCGCCTTTGTGTGACGCCGTTGGTCACGTTATGGAATTTTTCAGGGAATATGCCGTAAAAGTCCTTAAAAACTTTTGTTCGCAAAAGGTTTGTGTGCAGCTCGGCGACGCCGTTGACGCTATGGCTGCCGTAAATGGCTAAATTGGCCATGTTCACCATTCCACCCTCGACAATCGACATCCGTTTGATTTTCTCTTCGTCATCGGGAAAGCTCACCCGGATATTATCGCATAATTCCTGATTGAGCCTCTCGATCACTTTGAGCTGCCTGGGAAGCAAATAGCCCAATAGGTTCTGTTCCCATTTTTCCAATGCTTCTTCTAAGATTGTATGGTTGGTATAACCGGTCACTTTTCTCGTGAGTTCGACAGCGGTGGGCCAGGGGAGGTCATAATCGCGTATCAGCATGCGGGTAAGTTCGGCTATCACGAGAGCCGGATGGGTGTCATTGATTTGAATCACGACTTTGTCGGCAAACTCCCGGAAATTCTTATGCCTTTTCAAATAATTGCGGACAATATCCTGCAGCGAGGCAGAAACCAGCAAAAACTCCTGCTTAAGGCGCGTTCTTTTTCCCGCCTCGTGCCAATCGCTTGGATAGAGCACATCGGTCAAGGCGGTATTTTCAGCTGCCTGGTCGAGACGCCCCGCGTTGTACTTTTGCAGCTGAAAGTTCCTCGGCGATTCTTTGGTCGTCCACAGCCTCAAGGTGAGGACCGTAAATTGATCAGAGGGACTGTAGCCGACAATCGGAAGATCATAAGGAAGGGCCCAAACTTCATCATAGTCGTGAAGGTCATAAATTTTATCGCCGTGGATATTCGTCGTCTCGGTCGTTCTTCCCCCGTATTTAATCGCGACTTTCCTCAAGTCCCGCCTAAATTCCCAAGGATACTCCTTCAAAAGCCAGCAATCGGGAGCCTCGATCTGTTCACCATTGACGATTTGCTGCTCGAAAATTCCGTATTGGTATCTAAGACCATAGGCCTTAACAGGGTAATGATGCGTGGCAAGAGAATCCAAAAAGCAGGAAGCGAGCCTGCCCAAGCCGCCGTTTCCGAGACCGGGATCCGGCTCGTGGGAGAGGATCTTGTTATAGTTGCGCCCCATTCTCTGCATCACGTGGATGACAAGTTCTTCGGCATCGATATTGTTGATATTGTTCGAGAAAAGGCGCCCGGGGAGATATTCCATGGAAATGTAGTGGAGGGATCTGAGCGCGTTTTTGTGCATAGTCTGATAGGTTGCCAGCCAGTTGATCATCACCTCTTCCCTCAGGGCATAGGCGAAAGCCTTGTAAAACTCCTCATCATTGGCCTGGTCGTTCACACGACCGACTTGGGTGATCAGATAATGCTTAATCTTGGCCGAAAGCATGTCCACTTGCGCTTTAATGTCCAATGCCATGAAAATCTTCCTCCTCACTCAATAAGTAAACAATATAGAAGAAAATCGCAACTTAATTAGACAAGAGTAAAACCCTTGCATGGTAAAAAATCTTTATTTATGGTTAACCCCATGAAGCCCATACATTTCCTGATGATCATCGTTCCCTCGCTTTTTCTACTGACTATTGGCGTCGTGACTTACGCGGCGTATCACCGCACATCCGGGATCACCGGACTCGACGCGGCTAAAATGCAGCAGATGCGAGTGAGTCGATGACCACATTTCTCATGATGCTGCCGCTCTACCTCTTCGGCAACCTCCACTGCATGGGCATGTGCGGCCCTTTAGTCATGATGATCGGAAAACACCGCTGCAAAAACTGGTATTTCCTTGGCAGAACGCTCTCGTTTTCACTGGCGGCCGCCGCCGCGGGAGCTTTGGGCACCGTCTTAAACATCTTCCTTGCCAGGTACAACATAGCGGCCCTTGTGAGCGTGATTTTCGGTATCGTTATACTTGCCGCCGGCATTTTTTCCCTGCTGCGGCTGCCAATGCCCAATTTAAAGTTGTTAGGGGGAGTGGAAAAAACCCTTTCGCTTCTCATTCTGAAAGATCAAAAACTGCCGACATTTCTATTTGGTTTCTTTACCGTCTTTCTCCCTTGCGGACAAACCCTCATCGTCTTTTCCGCCTGCGCCCTTTCCGCAAGCGCTCTTGCCGGCCTCTTCAACGGATTTATGTTCGCCATTCTGACATCTCCGTCGCTTTTCTTCGCCATGCAGGCCCACCGCCTCTTAGGGACAATGAAAAAGCACTACAACACTTTGATGGGCGCCGGCGCGATCGCCGTCGGCCTGCTGGCCTGCTTCCGCGGCCTGGCCGACCTGAATGTCATTTCACACTTCATCCTCAACCCCGGCTCGCCGTCTCATTACCACATTGTTCTTTACTGAAGGCTAACCGCTGCAGGGGCCCAAACCGCAAAGGTGCAGCGCTGTCAAGATATTGA
Source organism: Waddliaceae bacterium (assembly GCA_007124415.1). Classification (GTDB taxonomy): domain Bacteria; phylum Chlamydiota; class Chlamydiia; order Chlamydiales; family SLFE01; genus SLFE01. The sequence continues at coordinate 6,971 of SLFE01000028.1, forward strand.
AGAAGACAACCAGCGCCAAAATCCAAACAGAAATCTTTGAAAACCAGTTCATCTTTTGGATTTTCTCCTCGGGCGCATTGGATTCAAAAAGAAAGAGGAGAATGGCAACGGCCAAAATGGTGCAGACAAAGACCAGAAAGGACCAGACCCAAAGGCTTAAGCCCAAAACGGGCATCCCGAAAGAAGGCTCCGAGGGACAGATATGGAGTACGGTCTGCCTGATTGCAACGCCTGCCCCTAAGACGCAGCTGAGCAAAGTGAGCCCATAGTGCTTGGCTTTTATCCCGAACCTTAAGTTCATCACCAAGCCGATCGCCGCCCCAACCATTCCAAGCCTTTGCAAAAAGCATAAGGGACAAGGCTGCTCACCCATAAAGAGCTGCACGCCAAATGCCGCGACGAGCACGCCTGAGATGATCAAAATGACAAGGGCGTTTAAGTTAACGGCAAGCGTATTCATAATCTGATGTCCACGATTGTATCCATATGATAGTAAAGCATAAGTGTGCAGATGATCAGGTTGATAATGACAATCACAATCGCGGTATTGTTGAGCTTGGCCCAAACAGCTCCCATGGCAATCAGAAAAACGGCAAAAAGCGCCGCCATTGAAAAATAATCTTCCAGCATCGACAGGCCTCCTGCCTTATTTAGATAAAAAATAATCCGATTTAAATCAAGATACTGAGTCACATAAAATATTAATTGAATACAAAACTTACCTTTTACATTGAACAAAAAGAAGCAAAATTAAGCAACCCTGATTGCGACCCTAATCCGCGGCGCTTCAAATTAGACGGCAATTCCCGAACTCAAGCTAAAGAGTAAAGACTTCTTTAAGCTGGCTGACGTGAGGATCGGAAGACGCAACGGGCTCGGCGGGGTCGCGGTCTGCGCGGGCTTCTGCAATGCTCCTGATGACAGATTCCTGACGCTCGGCGTCGAGGCAGTGGAAGTAGTCTTCGCAAAGGGATAAGACATCGCGGAAATCCTCCTCGGTCTCGATTAGCGAGAGGACCGTATTCAGCACTTTGAGGAAGGTGCTCTGATTGCCCTCCTGTACTAAAAGGGACAAAAATTCAATGTGAAATTCAAGATCTTTATCTCCGCTTGTCAGCTCGATCAGCCTGTCGATAAGCTCGCCGGCCTCTTCGGGATCGGAGGCAATAAGCAAACGGGCCTTGAGAAGGGCAAACCACTTGGGAGAGGAGACGTAGGTGTTAAATCCTTCGAGCAGATCAGCGGCGTAGGAATAGTTTTCGTTGTCCATCTGAACGGATATGAAATCGAACAGAAAACTTTCAAGATCGTGGGCCAAAGCCTCTTTAACCGTTTCAAAAAGTTCCTGAGGATCGGCTCCTTCGTCTACCTGGTTGTCGAGAAGGTATTCGAGATTTGCCAGCATATCTTCAAGTGTTTCAAGGCTTCGGGTCTGATCGTTTTCATACAAATAAATCTGGTGGTCGAGCTCGTCGCAAAATATCGAAATGGGCTGCTTTTCCGGTACAAGGCGCCTCCAAAGCTCAAAAATCAGAAGATAAACATAATCTTCAAGCTCTTCCTCGATATCAAGATGGGATACCATCTCTTCTGCAAGCTGTTCGGGCGAGTCGCAAGCTTCGGCATACGCGGCAAAGCTTGTCTTGTCGAGGTGGATGTCGAAGGAGGCGAGTTGGTGAAACAGCGAATTGAGAGACTCCCTCCGATAATCGATCACCATCCACGGTTCGACATCGATTTCGGGATCATCGCGGTAACTCATCAAGTATAAATTGTATTTGGCTCGGCGATCCACGTTATTCTTTAAGCTCTCTTTTAATGAAAGAATTATATCCTGTTATGACTTAATTTTCATAGTGATTTTGTGAAATAAAGTCTCGCATTTTAAATTATCCGAATAACTTTTATTGGTATAAACCCGATCATACCATTACTTGCTTCAATTTTCAACCATTCCCCGTCATCGGAGGTTTCCATCACTCCCACTTTCGAACCTGCCGGAAGCGGATGATCTGAAACAAACGGATAATCGACGCCCTCTCCTCTATAAACAGCAGTGGAATTGACAATGATTGCCGGCAGTGGCGAAAAGTACTGCAGATGAATCGCGATCAAAAGAAATAATGCCGAAATTATCAAAGCGGCCGCTCCGCTCCATAAAATCGCATCGCTTTTTTTCCAGAGATAAAGAGAGGCCAAAGCAAAAAAAACAAAAAGAAAAACAAAAAAAGCGGCAAGAGCGGTCCCGGGCTGCAGCAGGGGCCTCGCAGCCGCAACTTGCGTTTCATCGAGAAATAATTTCTGTTGGGATTGCCGTTTCAATTCCAAAGCCGCTAGGTTGCCGGGACTGTATTTCAATGCCCTCTCGGAGTAGAGCAAAGTCCAAGGGTATTGCCCAAACTGATAAAAAGTGTCTGCAATGTTGACGTATAGATCTGCAGACGGAGACTTTTCCTCCTCAAGCGCAAACAGGCTCTCCAGTCTCCGATTGAGCTCCTCGCCGGGGCGGTCCTGAGCGCCAAGCACACCGAAAAGAGCTATCAATAATACCAACCATTTAATCATGTTAATTCCCGAGCCTTTGACAAAACCTCTTCTTTCGATCCCTGCATTTTTCCAAAGCGGATATCGTCCAAATGGCGGAGAAGATTTTTCACTTCGCCTCGGCCGTCATCGCGGAAAGCAAAGCGGATCAAACGATAAAATTCCCTGCTGCCAAGATCATGCTTTGAAGCTTCCAGGACATAGGATCGGGCCGTTTTTTTTCCGGATTTTGCCCAAAGATCCATAAAATAACCTTTGCCATAATATTGAAAAAGCCACAAGAGGGCGAAAATCGGAACCGCCCAAAGATAATTCCAAGGATTGAAGGGCTCGGGCTCCTTTTGGATTGCCTCCAAAGGTGTCGGCAACGGTTTGACGGGAAGAGGATCCGAAAGCTGCTCTTCCCAGTCCACCAAAGGGGCCTCCTTTACAGGAGGCCGTGGCGGAGTCGGAATCGGTCTCGGCAAAACGGCCAGATCGATAGGCTGCGAACCGGCCGTCCTATACTCGCGTTTTTCGAGGTCGAACGATGAGAA
>SLFE01000007.1 GCA_007124415.1 Waddliaceae bacterium
CAAAGACAAGCTCATCACTGTTGAAAAAGAGTCGGGAAGGCAGCTTGCAGCCCCTCTTGAAGACGATGAGCTGTCGCGTCATTTAGAAGAAGTCGACGCCGAAAAAATGCGGCAGCTTTATGTGGCCATGACAAGGGCGAAGCATCGGCTCTACGTTCCTTTGGCGATCGAAGAAACCGCGAACGAGCCTGCCAAGGGAGAAGCCTCGCCTCTCGAGCTTTTTATGAAGCGGTTCAACGGCGATTTTGTCGACTGGATTTTTCGCGAGGGGAAAAGTCGCAGCATCACTTGCGAGACTCTCTCTGATCATGTCGAGGCGGCCGACGCTCCCGAGGAAAAAAAAGACATTGAAATTGTCAGGCCCGAGCCGCTCTCTTTTTCTTTTTCTCAAGAAGTCATCCGCTCGTTTTCCTCTTTGGCAAAATCCCACAGGCCGGCAGAGTCGCTTGCCCCCCATGATTTTAGCTGCGGCGTTAAAAACGCCCATACCCTTCCGTCGGGCAGGGAGACAGGTACGCTTCTTCATAAGATTCTCGAAAATATTTCGTTTGACAAGGGAGCGCAAAACGCTGTCAGCCTCTACACCAGAGGCACTCCGTTTGAGGATTGGAGCGAGGCGATCGGCGAGCTGATTGAAAAAGTCTTGAAAACCCCTTTTAAGATCGGCTCGGAAATTCTGACTCTATGCGCTGTTTCCGATGAGAAGGTCTTTCGCGAGTGCGAATTCCTCTACCCCTCCAAAACCGGTTCCGGCATGTATTTGAAAGGGGTGATCGACCTCGCTTTCGAATATCGCGGCCGCTACTACATTCTCGATTGGAAAAGCAATTGGCTTGGCCCCTCGGAAGCTGACTATCATCTTGAGAATTTGAGAATGGCGATGAGCGATCACGACTATTTTTTACAGGAAGAGATTTATCGGGAGGCCTTCAGGCGCTACATCTCCCTTTTCGACGACCGTCCTTTCGAGGAGTGCTACGGCGGGGCGGTTTACCTCTTTTTGCGAGGCATCGACAACCCTGAAACGAACGGAGTTTATTTTATCTCATGACAGGCATAGCTCAAAGATTATTTTCGGGAGAAGCGGCAAAACCCTCCGGCTCGGCGCTCGCCGCCCTTCTGCTCAGCGGCAGTAGCGATCCGGCCGCCTATCGGTTTGTGTCCGCCCTCCTTGCGACCGCGAAAAACGGCCATCTGTGCCTGACAATCGGCGATAAGATCGTCCCCGATCCCGAAACGCTTGGCGCCCCCGGCGAAGAGGTCGATCCCGAATCGATTCGGGCAGGGGCGGCGCGCTGCCCTTCCGAGCTGGTCGCCGACGTCTCGCGGGAGCCGCCGACAAAGCCCATCTGCCGCGACGGCGACCGCTATTACCTCCAAAAGCTTTGGAAGTGCGAAACAATGTTCAAACAGCATTATCGCCGCCTTTGCGGCCAGTCTCCCGAACCTTGGATTGATCTTTGCGGCATCGATAAACGGATGGAGGGGCTTTCGCTGACCGAAGAGCAGGCGGCGGCCGTTAAAGCGAGCCTTGAAAGCTCCCTTTCGATCATCTCCGGAGGGCCCGGCACGGGCAAAACATACACAGCGGGCGTTTTGCTCCAGGTTTTTTGGGGCTGCCTTTCCGATGATCAGAGGGAAAAGACCCGTATTGTCCTGGCCGCCCCGACAGGGAAGGCGGCCCAGAATCTTCAGAAAAGTTTTAAACGCGTCGAGGACTCTCTTCCGGGCGTCCCTCCGCTCAAAGCCAATACGCTCCATTCGGTATTGGGCGTCGGTCCGAACAAACTGCTTGATAATCCAGCATATCTTTCCGCCGATGTGATCCTGGTCGACGAGTGTTCCATGATAGACGTTCAGATGATGGCTAACCTGATGGCCTCTGTCAGGCCGGGGGCCCGCTTGATTATGCTCGGCGACTCCCACCAGCTTCCTCCCGTGGAATCGGGCTCCCTTTTCAGCGATATGATGAGAAGCCGGGAAGGTAGCGTTGAATTGACGAAGTGTTTGAGGACTGAGTCGCAAGGAATTATCGAACTTTCGCGCGCCATCCACCTTGGCAGCGAATCGCTGCCTCTCGGCAACGTCAACCTTCTCGAGTTTGGCACAGGCAGCGAGTGGAAAGTTCAAAAACAAATTGTCGATTGGGCCTGCAAGCATTATCCCGAATTTCCCGCAGAAAAAATCACGCCCGAAACCCTGGCGAAAAGCCTGCAGGCCTACTCCCTTTTAAGTCCGTTTAGGAAAGGGCCTTTGGGAATTGACGAGCTGAACGAACAAATCGCCATGAAGCTTTCCCATAGAAGGGCTATGCCCATTATCGCGACCAAAAGCCATGCCGGTTTCGGCCTCTCAAACGGCGACGCCGGCCTTTTGATCGATGGGGAAAAGGCCGTTTTTCTCAATGAAGAGGGCGGGCTCCGCACCATTTCGAAATTGCTGATCCCCGCCTACGAGTACGCTTTTTGCCTTTCGGTTCATAAAAGCCAGGGAAGCGAGTTCGACCGCGTCACTCTTTTGATGCCGAAAGGGGCCGAAGTTTTTGGCCGCGAGGTGTTTTATACCGGCGTCACAAGG
>SLFE01000124.1 GCA_007124415.1 Waddliaceae bacterium
AAATTATTTGAAAGGCATCCCAAACTGAAAATTCGTTTTAAAAAACAGTCTTTTACAGACTATCACTCTTTTTACATATGTTACCGGAGCTATTGAACTGTAATTGATTTTGGATTATCATTTCCTCTATGTCCACAGAAGAAGATCAATTGCTGATAGGAGCACACACATCCGCCGCCGGAGGGGTTCACAACGCCTTGTATGAAGGTCAAAAGATCGGAGCGACCACCGTTCAGCTCTTTACAAGCAACCAAAAACAGTGGAAAGGGAGGGTGTTTACCCAAAAAGAGCTCGACCTGTGGCAGCAGGCGCTGGAAGAGACCGGCCTTCAAAAAATCATGTGCCACGACAGCTATCTGATCAATTTGGGCGCTCCCAACCCTGAAGTTCTGGAAAAAAGCCGCAAAGCCTTCCGCGAGGAGATCGAGCGGTGTCTTCTTCTCGGGATCTCCTACCTCAATTTTCACCCCGGAGCGGCCCTCAAAGAGGACAGGGGGCAGTGTCTCGATCGGATTGTGGAGAGCCTTCTTGAAGTGGAAGAGCTGGTCGCGGAAGGGCCGACCGAGCTTCTTTTGGAAAGCACTGCCGGACAAGGGTCGACAGTTGGGTACCGATTTGAAGAGCTCGGCTACATTGTCGACAAAGTGAAGGGCCGTCTTCCCATCGGCGTTTGTATAGACACCTGCCACTCGTTCGTCGCCGGCTATGATATTCGGACGGAAGAGGAATGGGATAAAACCCTTCAGGAATTCGACCGGCAAGTGGGGCTGGACTACCTGAAAGCCTTTCATTTGAATGATTCCCTCAAAGGGCTGGGGTCCAGAGTCGACAGGCACAAGCCGTTGGGCGAGGGCGAAATCGGCCTGGAGTCTTTCCGCGTGCTGATGAACCATCCCGCCACCAGAAATCTCCCGAAATATTTGGAAACTCCCGGAGGTCCACCTGTTTGGACAAAAGAAATCGCCCTGTTACGAAATTTATTTTTGATAAATGGTATTAGTAAGAGGTAAAGCATGCGCAGCAAAATAAAAAAGATAAGGCACCCCTCCGGCGATGTAAAATCGATCCTGGGGCTGGAAGTTAATGTGAAAGGATGGGTGAAAACCATTCGCAATCAGAAAACATTCAGCTTTATCGAAGTTAACGACGGATCCACTTTAGGCAATCTGCAATGCATCGTCGATCAGGATGTGCCCGATTACAACGATGTCATTGAACGCGTCGCCACAGGCTGTTCGATTGAGGTTGTCGGTGAAATTGTCGAGAGCCCGGCAAAGGGGCAGCTTGTCGAGCTGAAAGTCAAATCATTGCGTGTTATCGGCGAGGCCAACCCCGAAACCTATCCTCTGCAAAAGAAAAGGCATTCCCTCGAGTTTCTCCGAACGATCGCCCATTTGAGGCCCCGGACCAATACCATCGGGGCAGTGACCCGCGTCCGCCATGCAGCAGCCATGGCCGCCCACAAGTTTTTTGACGAAAAGGGGTTTACCTGGATACATACGCCCATTATCACAGGTTCCGATTGCGAAGGGGCCGGCGAGCTTTTCCGCGTGTCGACATTGGATCTTCATGACCTTCCCAAAACTGATAAAGGCAAAATTGACTTTTCCCACGATTTCTTCGAGAAGCCCGCCTTCCTGACGGTGTCGGGCCAGCTTAACGCCGAAATTTACGCCTTGGCCATGTCCGACGTCTACACTTTCGGTCCTACATTCCGCGCTGAAAATTCCAACACGTCGCGCCATCTGGCTGAATTTTGGATGATCGAGCCCGAGATGGCTTTCGCCGACTTGAACGACGACATGGACCTCGCCGAAGATTTTCTTAAGTACATCTTCAAATACGTTTTGGATAACTGTGAAGAGGACATGAAGTTTTTCGACCGCTTCATTTCGAAAGGAGTTCTCGACCGCCTGAAGCATATCGTCGACACTCCATTCGAGCGGGCAGCCTATTCTTACGCGATACGCGTTCTTGAAAAAGCGAAAAAGAAATTCGAGTACCCCGTGAAGTGGGGAGTGGATCTTCAATCCGAGCACGAGCGCTACTTAAGCGAACAGTACTTTAACAAACCGGTTATCCTTACCGACTATCCCAAGCGGATAAAACCCTTTTACATGAGGGAAAACGACGACCAAAAAACCGTTGCCTGCATGGACGTTCTTGTGCCCGGGGTCGGAGAGATCATCGGCGGCAGCCAGAGGGAAGAGCGGCTCGATATTCTGGAGAGGAAAATCGCCGATCATAAAATGAGCCAAGAGGATTACTGGTGGTATCTGGAGCTTCGCAAGTACGGATCGGTTCCCCACGCGGGATTCGGTGCCGGCTTCGAACGTCTTCTCCAATACATCACGGGCATGGAAAACATCCGCGACGTTATTCCTTTCCCCCGATACCCCGGAAAAGCAGAGTTTTAGTGTACTTGTATAGTCAATAGACGACTCTACGAACTTCTAAGTAACTTGTATTTAAGTTATTCACATCAAATATAAAATCTACGCGGAGACACTATGACGCGGGGGCGCAGAGGGGGATTAAAAAA
>SLFE01000116.1 GCA_007124415.1 Waddliaceae bacterium
ATCCCCTACCTAAAGGAAGGGGTCTTTCGGCGAATCTTGATAAAATTGAACATTGATTTCCAAAATTTCAAGACAGGGAAGCTCGAGAATCGCCCCCTCAACCTCCGAAAAGTGATCCACTAGCATTTCTATTTTTAAAATTTTCAGGTTTGTCAAATTTCGGATAAAAACCAGCTTCTCTGCAGAAAGGGGTGATTTATTTGAAATCTGTAGCCGGGTCAACCGCTTCATGCCCGCAAGCCTTTGGAATGCAAGTACGGAGAAGTTGCAGTCAATTAAAAACAATCGAGTCAGGGATGAAAAGCGGGGCAATAAGTCAGCCCGGTCGTCTGAAAAAGTTAAACTATCCAACATGAGCAACTCGATAGATGCTAAACGGCTTAAAGTTTCAACATCCCATATGGTGATATTGGTATCGCAAAGCGATAGATGCTTCAGTTGTTTCATAGACGCCAATATCTCAACGACCCTCGAGTTGAAATCGACTTTGTCTAAAAAAAGACTATCAAGACCTTTGATGGCCGCAAGACGCTCCATCATTTCTCGAGAAACAGTGATTTTTCTCCTTCTACAGTGATAAATCACACATTTTTCCAGATTTTCGGGGATTTTCAAAGCTTGTAGACGGCTGAAAATTGGCACAATTGTATCAAGCAGCCTCTCTTGAAATGTCATGGAATCCATGGACGACAAGTCCAGAGAAAAAACACTTTCTTTGTGAAATTCAAGAAATTTCCGATCAGCTTCAGCGAGCGGTTTTAGATTTTCTGAATTTATCAGAACCCTCTCTTTAACCTTTTTCAACACATTATCGTCTAAAAAACCCTCCGCCAAACGCAGAGACAAACGAGAGGCCTTGATGATTCCGGATGCGTCGAGATGGGACAAAATTTTGTGGATTAATTCCTGGGGAATAGAAAGAAAGGGATGCTTTTTACCGTAGTGGTCCAAAACTCGGCTGATGATACTTTCGTTCTTTTGCCTTTTATTTTTTTCGGGCTTCTCAGAACCTCTCTTCCGCTTTCCGAGCACTTTGGAGCCAAGCCTTTTCATATTGCTGTTAAAAGGGCCGAATCCGTTTCTCTGAAAAGGAACGATGCACTGCTGACCTACGGAGGAGAGGTAAAAACCTTCAGGTCGAGACATGGATTGAAATAGCTTTTGAACGTCAAGCGTTTCAATCGGACCCTCGCTTTCTCCGACGCCAATTTCGAGCACGCCGTTCTTTTGAACGGCAAAAACCCGCCTACCTTCGGTGGAGAAAAAGTCGGGCAAAAAATTTATCGAAACCTGTCCGTTATACACATTCAAATTCCAAAAAGACGGCTGATGTCGTGAAATGTCACAAACAGCAAAAGCAGTATCAACAAAATGAAGAAAGGAATAATCAAACGCTCCAAATGCTGCGGTTTGATCCGTTTCCCTGTCGCCATCTCAAACAGGAACATGCAGATATAGCCTCCGTCAAGCACAGGCACAGGGAGAAGATTGAGATAGCCTAAATTCAAGCTGATCAATCCAAGCCAAAAGAGTACCTCGGAAATGCTGATGTACCAACTATGCTGCACCGCCTGAACTATGCCTACAGGTCCGCTGAGCCATTTGGGGCTTAGCGCTCCCGAAAAAAGAGCCTTAAGAGTGTTCCACATTTCTGTCGAAACGTCGGCGAACATAGTAAAAGGATCGGGATTATAGGTGACCATCTGGTCCTGTATTCCCACAACTCCGAGAATCAGTTCGTTCTTCTCGATCGAGAGCTGCTCGCGAGCCCTTTCTTTGATTTCGGCATTTTCCAGGTTTTCAATTTCCCTTTCTTTATCTGAGAGCTGCCGCAAATATTCGGCCCTTTCCTTTTCGGTAGCGAAAAGATCCGCCCGCTTTTTAGGGGCGATAGGCTCAAGCAAAACCAAATTGCCGGCGCTTCGGGTCACATCCGCTGTACCGATCGATTGGGCAATTCGATTCAAGTCTTTGAGATCGACAGCTTCCTCAAACTGCGTATCGGCCTTCCCGGCAGGAATGATGTCAGCAAGAGAGTCGTCCCTGAGGACAATCACATTCACCTTTTTTTTCTGCAGTTGTCCAAAGAGCTGAAAGGCTTTGTCGACCCTCGCCCCGTTAATTGCGACAATGCGATCGCCTTCTTCCAAGGGCTTTTCTTCATCGGAATAGGGATGCTCGGGGAAAACTTCGTCTTTCATCTCGCTGTCGATAAAGTCAAGGGGATTTTCCACAACGGCTTCATAAGTCAAATTATAAGGTATATATCGAAGATCTCTAACTGGAACCTCGGCCAGGCCAGATTCGTGCTGCCAGTCGGTCAGTTCTTCTTTCACTTCCAAATCAAGTTTCAGCTCATGGACTGCAACGCGGGGCACGCGCCTCAAGAGCGTTTCATCGCCGCGTTGAATTGTCAGCAAAACCATGTCGTCGTTCAAGACGCTTCTGAGCTGATGCTGCGAAAAGATTCGCACGCCGTCGGCCCATATAATGCGGTCGCCTTCCTTAATCCCCCCGACGTTTTGCGAAGCGGGTATCAGAGCCTTTTGCTCTTTCGTCAGGTTTGCAGGGCGGTAGATCACCTGGCTAGCGGGCTGGATGATTCCGGACGTGAGTATTTCGGCGCTGAGGGATGCGGGGTGAGGGTAGGGTTTTACGGCAATGTCGAAAGGAGTTTTTTCACCGGTTCGGTAATCGACCTTGAAGCCTTGAACATTTAGGGTTTCGTGGGCAATCATGGGAGCGAAAAGGTGGTCTCTCGAGGAAACATATTCATTGCCGTCGTAGGCAACAATTTGATCTCCGGGCCTGATCCCTTCCTCATAAAGCATGGAATCGGGGTCGACCCAGCCGATATACGACGTGTACTCGGAGAAGGTCTTCTCCCTGCCGCCCACAGCCCAGATCAGGGAAAAAGCGACGAACGCAAACAACAAATTAACCAGAGGGCCTGCCAAAGCAACTTTGATGCGGTCCAGCGGCTTTTTGGTGAAAAAACCTCCCGGAACCGCATAGGGATCCTGCCCCTTCTTGGGCTCCATGCCCGCAATTTTAACGTAGCCGCCGAAGGGAAGCCAATTCCATCTCCACTCGACACCGTCTTTTTTCCATTTATAAATCGCTTTTCCGAAACCGATCCCGAAGGCCTCGACCTTCATGCCTACATGCCTGGCCATGTAATAGTGGCCGAGCTCATGGATGAAGATCAGGAATCCCAAACCAATGAAAGCAAGAATAAAATATACATATGTTTCGATCATGAACCCTCAAATAGTTTCCGCTTCTTCTCTTGCCGCCCTGTCAACATCCATAAGCTCGTCCAAAGAGCCGATAGATACCGGACTATGGCGGCCAAGCAATGTCTCGAGTTTCTTTCCGATCTCAATCCAGCGTATTTGTTTTTTTAAAAACCGGTCGACAAGAACCTCGTTTGCAGCATTCAAGCAGCATGGCAGGCTGCCCCCTGCCCTTATCGCCTGATAAGCCAATTCCAGGCAGGGAAATTTCTTGCTATCAGGTAGGTAAAATTCTAACATCCCATTAGCTATAAAGTCAAATGGAGCCAGAAGACCGGGCCTGCGGCCGGGACAGGTCAGCGCATACTGTATCGGCGCCAGCATGGTCGGCTCGGAAATCTGGGCCTTCATCGACCCGTCGACAAACTCGACCAGGCTGTGGATAAGGCTTTGCGGGTGGACGACGACATCGATCTTATCGGCGGGAATATCAAAGAGCCACCTGGCTTCGATCACCTCAAGCCCTTTATTCATAAGGGTTGATGAATCGATGGTGATTTTAGCTCCCATCGACCACTTGGGGTGCTTGAGCGCCTGCTCAACTGTCGCCTTGGCCAATTGCTCGATCGAAAACGTCCGAAACGGACCGCCCGACGCGGTGAGAACAAGGCGGCCGACGTCTTGGAGGCTCTCTCCGGCAAGGCACTGAAAGAGGGCGCTGTGCTCGCTGTCTATAGGGATTAGGCGCACGCCGTGCTTTTCAACCAGAGCCATGACAAGCTCTCCGCCCGCGACAAGAACTTCCTTGTTGGCAAGGCCTATGTCCTTGCCGGCTTTGATCGCAGCAATTGTGGGGTTTAAGCCGATGGCGCCGGAAATCGCGGAAACGACAAAATCGACATCAGGATGGGAGGCGGCCGCGGCGAGCCCTTCGGCGCCGCCGACAACCTCGGTTCGGGGAAGGCGCTTTTGCAGCTCCAGCGCCTTGTCCTTATTGTAGACTGCGACCATTTTTGGAGAAAATTGACGAGCCTGCTTTTCCAGAAGGTCGATATTTTCACCGGCGGCAAGAGCGGCCACGCGGATTTCATCGCCCAAATGAGCGGCAACCTTCAGAGTATTTGTCCCTATCGACCCTGTCGAACCGAGTATCGCTATTGTTTTCATCGTTTTGGTAGGTAGATCATAAAATAAATTTCCGAGATCATCAAGGCAATTAATCCAAGAGCAAATGAAACCCGTCCTCCTGAGTTCATCGTGCTTGAAAATCCTCCGTCCCCCTTCCAGAAGCAGACAGGATTGGTCAAATACTGCCGGTAATCGGCGCAATTGCCGGAAATTCTTCCCACCACCGACGACAAACCGACCGATAAAAGGACCCCCGCGGCATAAACCGCTACCGCCCCCGCCGAACTTTTCGCCGCGATGGATTTGACGGAAACCGGCCGCGAATAGTCATTTCTTCTCTTAATAAGAACAAATCTGTCATTTAAACTATTGGCGGCATAATGAGTCGCAGCCCCTGCCGAGGCCAAAAGCGCCGCATTGATAATGTGATACCCGCCATACCGAATTAAAGACATCGAAGAGTCGGTACCATCGTAACTATGCCAGGTCAAAGCATGGTTTAAGATCTCGCAAGCGATCGCGGGAGCCGCTCCGACGCCTATACAGACGGCCCTTTTACCCTCCTTTGGCAAGGAATCGAGAATTTGCATGAAAACCTCCTAAAAAAACAACTTGCAGTATAACCTTCTCCCTCGAGATTTCAATTCTTTTATAAGATCTTGTGAAAAATTGCTTTTACTATTATAATGTTATAACAATGAAATCCTGTTTTAAACAAATCAAAATTTTTCTTTTCCTGGCAATTTTGACCATCCCATTCTGCATGATGGCGGCTCAAGGGAAAACGGCCGATTCGCCAAGCCCCGGCGACACCCGCACGCATACTGTCCTTGTCAGCATCAACCCCTACAAGTATCTGGTCAACCGCATCGCAGGCAAAACGCTCCGCGCAGTCGTCTTGGTTCCCCCGGGATCTAACATGCACACCTATGAACCGACTCCCAAGCAGATAATGCAGGCGAGCAAAGCCGACATCTGGCTGATTACCGGAGAGTCCTTTGAGGAAAAAGTCCACCCCTCGCTCGAAAGCTACAATCCCCAAATGGCCAGAATCGACCTAAGAGAAGGCATTGACCTGATTTGCGCTCCTGAACATCACGGATGCAAACATTGCAGCAAAGGGTGCGATCTGCACTATTGGCTAAGCCCCCGAATTATGGCCGAGCAGGCAAAAATTGTCGCCAAAGAGCTGAAAAAGAAATACCCCGAACACTCCCGGCTCTACGAGGCCAACCTCCGGAAATTTACGAAGGATCTCGAAATTCTCGACGACGAATTCGAAACCTTTTTGGCACCCCTCAAAGACCGCGCCATTTTCGTGTCGCACCCGGCCTACGGCTATCTGGCGCGCGACTACAACCTCTCTCAATACACCATTGAGTTCGAGGGAAAGGATCCGACTCCCAAGCAGCTGACCGCAATTCTCAAAACTGCCAGAGAGCACAACATAAAAACCGTTTTCATCCAAAAACAGTATAATAATAAGGGGGCCCGCCTCGTTGCCGATGAACTGAACGCCGATTTGGTCGAACTAGATCCCTATGCCGACGACTACATTTTAGAAATGAGGCGCATTGCCGCACGGTTTGCAGGCAAATAAACGTTATGAGTTCTACGGTAATTCGATTTAAAGACGTCTATTTTGGATACAATCAACTGTGTGTTCTGGAAAACATCAATTTCTCTATTGAAAAAGGAGAATTTGTCGGGATAATCGGTCCGAACGGAGGGGGCAAAACAACTCTTCTCAAACTGATGCTCGGAATTTTAAAGCCCCGGTCGGGAGCGCTCGATGTTTTCGGCTCAGATCCGCGCCGCGCCGGCTCCCGCGTCAGCTATGTCCCCCAAGCCTCCACTTTCGACCGCCAATTCCCTATTTCAGTTTATGATCTCGTCCTTTCCGGCCGCCTGTCCCGCCTCCCCTGGTACGGGCGCTATCGAAAAACCGACAAAGAGGCGGCGCAGCAAGCATTGAAAACCGTCAAGCTTGAAAACCTTCAGCACCGCTCTTTCGGCACCTTGTCGACAGGACAGGCGCAGCGGGCGCTGATCGCCAGAGCATTGGCCGCGAATCCTGAAATCCTGCTGCTCGACGAGCCCACGGCAAGCATCGACCCCGAAACTTCGGAAGATGTCTTGAGAATTCTCACTAAACTAACGCCCGACATAACGGTAGTGATGGTGACCCACAACCTTCGGGCCGTGATACACGACGCGCAAAAAGTGCTGTCGGTCCAAAAAGGGGTGGCCGTCATGGCCCCCGAGCAAGTCTGCCAGCATTTTGCCTACGGCGTTTACCACCCGCCCCTCATCCAGGGAGCCGGCCACTGATGGAATTTCTAGAAGCCCTTCAATCCAACCCCATTTTATTCTATGCCGTCATCGCCGGCTTTCTGGCATCGATCTGCAGCGGCATTATCGGCTCGTACGTCGTGGTCAAGCGAATCGTGTTCATCAGCGGCAGCATCGCCCATTCCGTACTCGGAGGAATCGGTCTCTCGGTCTGGCTTGAGCGGGCAAGAGGCGTTGCTTGGATGTCTCCGCTCTATGGGGCCTTGGCCGCCGGCATCATCTCCGCGCTCATCATCGGCTGGATCCACCTCCATTACCGCCAAAGGGAAGACACAGTGATAGCGGCGATCTGGTCGATCGGAATGGCCATCGGAGTCATTTTCATGTCGCAGACGCCCGGATTCAATGTCGAACTGACAAGTTTTCTCATCGGCAACATTCTTTGGGTCTCGCCCGCAAACCTCATGTTCCTATTCATTTTAGACATCATCGTCATCGGCGTTGTTTTACTCATGCACAAGCGTTTTCTGGCCGTCTGCTTCGACGATGAGCAGGCCCTTCTGCAAGGCGTCAACGTCAACCTGATCTACCTGCTCCTCCTCTCCCTGATCGCTATCACCATTGTCCTTTTGATCTACGTCGTTGGAATCATTCTTGTGATGACGCTCCTTGCCATACCGGCCGCCATCGGCAACATGGCATCATCCCGGCTCTCGTTCATCATGGCCATAGCCGTGTTTCTTTGCGCCCTGTTGTCATTCACCGGCATCGCCGCCTCGTTCTACCTCGACTGGCCATCGGGGGCCACCATCGCCCTCCTGGCCGGCGGCGCCTACCTGCTCGGCATGACTCTTTGCAACAAAGAGCGAACGCCGACTAAAAGCAGCAACTAGAATGTAGTAAAAATTAATATAATTATAATTTTTATTATTTCTTAACATTTCTTTATTATCATAATCTTTTAAATTAACAATCAATGAGGCATTTATATGAAAGTCGGTAATTCTCCTGTGAATTTACACATTGCATCCACAAGCAAGTGGTTTACAAACAAACTCAGCAATCTTCAAAATAACCAAAAGGAAGGGATAAAAGGAACTTTGACTCGGCAAGTGGCTTCACGCACAGTGGCAGCAACTCTTCCAATTTTTTCGGGTTACATGCTAGGGCTCCAACTTGTCAGCGGCGCCCAAACGTTTTCCTATCCCCTTTTCGATCTCTTGCGTCATAAGAAAGTACATAAAGAATTTGTTAAAGATGAAGCAAAGTATCATCTTTCGATGATAGGAAAGTTAGCCCTGGGCATAATCGCGGGAGCTCCCATCGGGCTTATATCCCCCGCTCTTTCTCTTTATTTACTTCCAAAGCCTAAAATATATACCGATGAAGTGCTCAAGCGAACTCCTCAAGGAACTGTCGACGGACTTTATGATGCTTTTGAGGCGATTCACGATACATTTGATGAATGCGGCATTCAATATATGCTGAACGGGGGAAGCTTGCTCGGCGCTGTCCGGCACGGAGGACTTATCCCTTGGGATGATGACGGCGATATCGTCATCCGCAAGGAGGATGAAGAAAAGTTTATACAAGAGACAGCAAGGAAGCTGAATGATAAAGGCTATCAAATTGCCAAGTATTGGACCGGCTACAAGATTTTTCATAAGAATAGCGAAGAGCAAAATGAGGACAACCTTATTTATAATCCGGAAACAGGTGAATGGAAGGAAGGGCTAAACAAATTTCCTTTCATCGATGTATTCATCATGGAAAAAGAGGAAGATGGATGCTTTAGAATTTCCAATAACTTTCCGAAAAGCCGCAAAAAGTGGCCGAATGAATGCTTGACCGCTGAGGAATGGGGCAATATCACCGATGTTCCTTTCGGACATCTCCAATTAAAAGGACTAAAAGAAGAACACGCGGAAAACTATCTTAAAAGAGGCTACGGCAAAAACTGGAAGACCGAGTGTTACGAGACTTACGACCACGAGCAAGAAACAACGAAGCAAAAAGTAGTCGCCAAATTACTTGATAAGACCCACCCGGTCAGAAGCTGCACAGGTGATGAAGTCTCTATCAATCATCAAGCTATCGCAAAGAAATCCCTGGAAGAGATGACGGACGAACAGATGGATAAGAATTGGAAATTGAACGAGTTTTTCGGCACAACTCGCGTGATTAATCTCGACAAAGATCATGAGCGGATGAAAGAATTAAATTCCGAATTAGCAAATATCGGGCTTGTAAACAATCAATTTGAAAGGTTCCGAGGCATTAATGGCAGAAAAGAAATTGACAAAGACATTTGGAACCGAATGCAAGGAAACTATAAGCATCACCCAACATGGACCAAGGCGGGCAGAGATAAGCTCGATAATCTACATATGGGTCAAACGGGGTGTTATATGAGCCACTATAATCTGATAAAAGAGACCTCTGAAAAATATGACAATGCAAAGAAAAAACTGCTCCGCCTGCAAAAAGAAAACGCAACACCAGAAAAATTGAAAATCGCTCGAGCTGAAGTTAAAAAATTCAGCAGCGTACTCATCATAGAAGATGACAACAAATTCGGTAGAATTTTACCCGATCATGTGACCAGCGGACCTGATTTTCATGACAACGTATACGGACATACTCTGACAAAGACAGGAATCGGCAGACAATTTTATAAGACAGTGGCTGCATTGCCTAAAGACTGGAATCTGTTTTTCTTCATGGCAATGAATTATGAAACGCCTGATGATACAGAATCAACTCACTTAAAAAAGTTAAAAAATGCCGTCTGCCTAAACTGCTATGCGGTGAATGCATCGATGTATCCCCAATTGCTGGCCTCTTTACGCAAAGTCGAGGGAGAGGAGGTTCCGATTGAACCTGTCGACGATGCGATTGCAAAGCTCATGAAAAAGACCAATTGTTATGTGGCAAATCCTCCTTTGGCAGCACAAGGCGGCGGCAGCAGCTCAATTAATAACACGATTGATAAAGATGAAAATCGCAAATATTGGCAATCCAGAAACAGGCAAGAAAAACACACGTCGCTAATGCCTGCAGTTTTTTTTAACCCCTGATTGTGCCCTAATCTCGCCTGACAGTTTTTTAGAGGGATTAGATATGAATTGACGCAACGAAGCTAAAGCTCTAAAGAGCTTTAGCGAGGAGCGTCGGTTCATAGATGATGCTTATAAAAATCTGCTAGCGACACGCTTTGAGATCTAAAGGAGCGTAAACATATACGCCAAGATC
>SLFE01000214.1 GCA_007124415.1 Waddliaceae bacterium
AATTATAACACTCCATTTATAAAAAATAAAGGTTGCCTATGCATCTTCATGAATATCAGGCCAAAGAGTATTTGAGAGAGTTCGACGTTCCGGTTCCCTCGTTTCATGTCGTTTCCGATTCACGCGAGGCTAAGGAGATCATCCAAAGCGAAGGAATTGATTCCGCAGTCGTCAAAGTGCAGGTGCATGCCGGCGGCCGGGGCAAGGCCGGCGGAGTGAAAATCTGCCATAGCCGCGAGGAAGTGCTTTCCGCAGTCGATGCGCTTTTGGGGATGAAAGTCGTCACCAAACAGACCGGGCCGGAGGGGATGGTGTCCAATAAGGTCCTCATCGACTCGATGGTCGATATCGACAAAGAGTATTATCTTGGAGCCGTCATCGACCGCAAAGCCGGCAGGTCCATGCTGATTGCGTCGCCCGAGGGAGGAATGGAAATCGAAGAAATTGCCGAGAAGTATCCGGCCAAAATCGCCAAGGTTCCGATTCAGCTCGACGGTTCGGTTCGCTCCTATCATTTGATCCGGCTGGCCAAGGTAATGGGGTGGAGCATCGGCCCCAAAGAAAAGGGGCTTCAATTGGTGAAAGCGCTGGCAAAGGCGTTTGCCGCCTCCGATGCGTCCCTTTTGGAAATCAATCCCTTGGTTAAGACAAAGGACGGAGACTTTTATGCAATCGATACCAAGATGACGATCGACGACAACGCATTGTTCAGGCAGAATAAACTTGCCGACTGCTACGATCCGTCGCAGCAGCCTGAGAGTGAAGTTCGCGCGAACGAACACGATCTTGCGTATGTGGCGATGGACGGAAATATCGGCTGCATGGTCAATGGCGCCGGCCTCGCTATGGCGACTATGGACATCATTCAATACTACGGCGGCAAGCCGGCAAACTTTTTGGATGTCGGAGGCGGGGCCAATGTCCAAAAGGTGGCCGAAGGGTTTAAGTTGATCCTTTCCGATCCTAAGGTGAAAGGGATTTTGGTCAATATTTTCGGAGGGATCATGAACTGTGCCACGATTGCCGAAGGGGTCGTCACGGCCGCAGCAGAGCAGGAAATTAATGTGCCTCTTGTTGTGAGGCTTGAAGGAACCAATGTTGACCAGGGAAGAAAAATGCTTGAGGAATCGGATCTTGAAATCATAGTTGCCAAAAGTTTTACGGAAGCTGCTCAAAAGATCTGCAGCGAGGTGGGGGCATAAGTTATGGCTATTTTATGCGGTAAAGAGACAAAAGTGATCACTCAGGGGATCACCGGAAAAGCGGGACATTTCCATACCGAGCAGTGCCTCGAGTATGGAAGCCGGTTTGTCGGCGGCGTAACTCCCGGAAAAGGGGGGCAAAAGACTCTGGGCCTCCCTGTGTTCGATTCGGTTGCCGAGGCAAAAGAGGCCACCGGCTGCAATGCCTCCATGATTTTTGTGCCGCCCCCTTTTGCGGCCGAAGCGATTTTGGAGGCGGAAGAGTCGGGCGTCGAGCTGATCGTTTGCATTACCGAGGGAATTCCCGTGCGGGATATGCTCGAGGTGAGCCAGGTGATGAAAAAAAGCGAGACGAGCCGCCTGATAGGTCCCAACTGTCCGGGAGTGATCACTCCCGGACAGTGCAAGATCGGTATTATGCCCGGCTACATCCACAAAAAGGGGGATATCGGGATTGTTTCGCGGTCGGGCACGCTGACATACGAGGCTGTGTGGCAGACGACGGAGCAGGGCCTGGGTCAGTCGACTTGCATCGGCATCGGAGGCGATCCTCTTAACGGCACCTCGTTTATCGACATCTTGGAACTTTTTGAAAACGACCCTGAAACGAAGGCTATTTTGATGATCGGAGAGATCGGCGGCGAGTCGGAAGAAGAGGCGGCTGAGTGGATCAAGAAACATGGAACCAAACCGGTTGCCGCCTTCATTGCGGGGCAGACTGCGCCGCCCGGAAGGCGGATGGGACACGCCGGAGCAATTATTTCAGGGGGCAAAGGGACTGCCGAAGGAAAAATCGAGGCTCTTAAAGCTGCCGGCGTTGTGATTGCGGAAACGCCTGCGGAAATGGGAGGCGCTGTCAAAAAGGCATGATTTCCATTAAAGGCACAATTCCGATTAGGATTTATCCGGTTTTTTTTCTCATAGCCGGTTTGATCGGTTTTCTCTATTCCGGTTCCGTCGCGGGCACTCTTGTCTGGATCGCTGTCATATTGGTTTCTGTTCTTGTCCACGAGTTCGGGCATGCGCTTACGGCGCAGTACTTCGGACAGACAGTACGCATCGATCTTGTCGGATTTGGCGGGCTGACCCATCACACGGGCAAAATTTTAAAGCCGTGGCAAAATTTTATCGTCGTTTTGGACGGTCCTCTGGCCGGTTTTTTCCTTTGCTTCATAGCATTTTTCCTCCTTAGGTTAGTTCCGGAAAACGGGCTGCTGGTTTATGGATTGACGATAGCTGTCTACGTCAATTTATTCTGGACGGTGGTCAATCTTCTTCCTATACAGCCTTTGGACGGGGGAAAGCTGCTCAGCATTATATTTGAAAAGATTTTCGG
>SLFE01000274.1 GCA_007124415.1 Waddliaceae bacterium
TGAACAGCTTTTGCCCCTCCTCGAGGCGGACCACTTCCACGCCGCCGGCGTCGAGGGCGATGTAGGGGCGGATCTCGTGATCGAGCACTTCGTTGATGATCTTCACCTTTTCGTCAGGCGACAGCCCTTGCCAGCCGGGGAACTCTTCGGAGGCAGCTTGCCCGGGCTCGGGAGCGGGAGGAGCCTCGTAGCTCGCGGCGACAGGGATGTCGAGGCATTGCTCGGCGGCATCGTCGATCGCGCCGATCACAAGGTTGATGTGCGGAGCCGTCTCCCAAGGAAACGCCGGCGTGTCCGGGTTGCCCCGGACATGGCGGTCGATGATGCTCTCGCCGACTCTTCGCGCCTGCTCGTAATTTTTTCCAATCAAAATTTCGCAGGCGGCCTCGGCCGCTCCGATAAGGGCCGACTGCCCGAACACCTGGAACTTGGCGTCAACGATAATGCCGTCGTCCGGGTCGACAAGCCAGTAAAGGCGGACGGCATTGCCGTCTTCGATCGAACCGTCGAAACCGACAGCCAGGCGCATGCCTCTTTCATCGGCGTCTTCAGAAGTGAAAAGGCCGGCGTTTCGGAACTTCAAAATTTTTTCCGCCAGCTTTTTGCTGTACCGATTCCAGGGAAATGACTGTATCAAAGCTTGAAGGCTCATTTTATGGGATCATATGGGTTGAGGTTTTGCGGAGTTTTTTAGCAGAGTCGACGATAATTTCAGCGGCTTTTTCAATGTCTTCGTCCGTCGTCTCGCGCGACAAACTGAAGCTGACTGCCGTGTGGGCAAGGCTCTTGTCCACGCCGCCCGCCTCTAAAATCAGGCCGATCTGCTGAAAGTTTCCTCCCCCAATGCTGGCGAAAACGTTTTGCCGGGAGAGGGAAAACAGCAGCGCCTCGTTGGAGATTCCGGGAAATCCGATAGCGGTCATGTGGGGAAGCCTCTCGCAGTCTGCGCAGAAGACGACAGCTTCGGGATAGCCTGTTTTAATTTTATCCTCAAGCTGAGTTCTGAGCCTTGCCCCTTCCATGCAAATCAAGTCTCTGGCATCGATAAGCTGCTCGGAGGCCTTGGCGAGCGAGGCAAGGCCGGCGGGATTCATGGGGCCCGCCCTTTTGGAGGCTTGCTCGGTTCCGCCGGTAATAAAAGGACTCAAGCTCAGTCCGTCTTTCCACCACAGTCCGCCCGTCCCCTGTGGGGCGTGGAGAAGACTCCCTTCAAAGGTGATTATATCGGCTCCGACATCCTCCGGCTCAAAGTAGAGCTTGCCCAAAACATGGGAGGCGTCGAGATGAAGCAAAACCCCTCGCTCTTTGCAGACTTCGGCAATGTCTTGCGCAGGATGGATCACGCCGGTAAGTCCGCAGGCCCAGGAAAGGGAGACAATAGCCGACCTAGGAGTGAGGGCGTCGCCGACCGCCTCGGGTGTAACAAGGCCCCCTTTTCCGGCATTAATCAAGGTCGTGACAGAGCCTAGTTTCTCAAGTTTGTTCATCGCCATAATCTGCGGCGCCTCGTCGACATTAGACGTGAGGAATTGATTGCGGCCGGTCGGAAGGGTGATATCGGTATAGGCGGCGTTTAGCGCATGGTTGACGGCTTCTGCTCCCGAAGATGTGAAGACAAAGTGGTCGTTTTCTCCGGCGCCGAGCATTTTATAAATCGAGCGGAGGCTTTCCTCAATTGAGGGAAGCAGCCGGTTTCCCCATTCGTGAGGGGCTGCGGGACTGCCCCAATTTCGGGTAAAATAAGGCATCATCGCGACCACAGCCTCGTCTGACGGCTTCGTGATCAGGCTGTTGTCAAAATATAATTCTCTACTCATCGGCAAAATCAGTTTCCCGAGTGAAACTTCCCTTATGATAATCGTAAATAATGGGCACTCCTGTCGGAACCTCTAAAGATACTACCTCGTCTCCTGATAATTGTTCAAGGTGCATAATGATTGAGCGTAAGGAATTTCCGTGCGCCGACACCAAAACATTTTCCTTCCGTTCAAGGCGGGGAATAATTTTTTCTTTAAAATAGGGAATGGATCGAGCGGCAGTCATCTTCAGACTTTCCCCTTCAGGAGGCTCTGTTTCGTAGCTGCGGCGCCACTGATGCACTTGTTCGGAACCGTATTTTTTCCTCGTTTCATCCTTGTCGAGCCCTTGGAGGCTGCCATACATCCGTTCATTAAGCTGCCAGGACACATGGACGGGAATTATCTTTTCCAGCATCTCTTCACTGTTTATGACAGCCCACTCCTCCATTTTGCCTTCCTTAGGGTGGAGAATCACAGGCGTTTTGCCGCTGCGGTGTTTGCTCATCGCAAGCATGGCTGTGCTGGATGCGCGATGAAGGGGGGTCGTATAAATCACGTCGATCGCCATATCTTTGATGCTCTCTCCGGCTTTAAGGGCCTCTTCGATCCCTTTTGGGGAAAGGGGAACATCGACCCACCCTGTGAACACATTTTTTAAATTCCAGAGCGACTGGCCATGCCTTAATAAAATTAACTTGCTCATGGCATCTCCTGATTGTCTTTTAAATCAA
>SLFE01000148.1 GCA_007124415.1 Waddliaceae bacterium
AAGCGTTTCCTTGGAATTTCCGGGAGAAGAGACCGCAAGACGCGAATAGACTGCTTTGGTCGAAAGGGAAATGTTTGGCTTGACGATCGCCAAAGGAATAGGATCGATCGGTCCGACATTTTTGACCTTTTCGCCGCGTCCTGTGCAGTAGGCGGTGCCTTTAGAAAAGAAAAAGGGAACATCCGAACCTAGTTCGGCCGACCACGATTGCAACGCGGTTTCCGATACCGGGGAGCCGAAAATCTGGTTCATGCCCCATAAAACGGTTGCGGCATTGCCGCTACCCCCTCCCAAACCGGCCTCGGCAGGAATATATTTATCAAGCGATATTGAAACAGGATTGTCTATCCCGGTTTTCCGCCTGAATAAATCGCGGGCTTGAACGGCTAGATTCTGTTCATTTTGCAGCCGGTCAATATTACAGGTAAACGAATCGGCATCAGCCGATGTAATCTCGATGCTGTCGAAAAGCGACACGGCCTGGTATAACGAGGCAAGCTCGTGATAACCATCGCGCCGCTTGCCTTGAATGTGTAAAAAGAGGTTGACCTTCGCAGGAGAACAAAGATTAAGCTTCATTCCTCTGTCTCGATAAAGGTCCCCTCCTCGGTAAGAGTCGCTTCCGGAGGAGCCCCGGGAGCTTCCTCGAGTTCAGGGAGTTCCTTTTCTGTATCCGGAATCACTTTGACTGTAACAGAAGCCGGAACGTCTTCCTTCAACTTAAGTTCGATGGTATGAACGCCCGTTGTCTTGATCGGATGGGGAAGCTGCACCATCTTTTTCGTCGCTTCGATACCCTTTTCATCAAGAAGTTTGATCACGTCCATCTGTGAAACAGAACCGAACATGTGTCCTTCCTGATCGACTTTGACGACTGTGCTTATTACCATGCCTTCAAGACGGGAAGCGAGCTGCTCGGAATCCTTTTTGTCGATGATCGCCTGCTTCTCCCTTTCCTGCTGGAGGCGTTCCTGCATCCTAAGGGTCTGTTTGTCAGCTATCACTCCATACCCCTGAGGTATGATGAAGTTCCTGGCGTGTCCGGGTTTGGCTTCAACAACTTCTCCGCTTCTTCCGAGGCCTTCGACATCCTTGACGAGTAGTAATTTTGTTCGATTTTTTGTTACCATTATCTATAGTCTCCTTTATGACCGATCAACAAAAGGCAGCAAAGCCACGTTTCTTGCCTGCTTAATCGCCTTGGCCAAATGACTTTGGTGATAGGCGGATACTCCGGTAATGCGTCGAGGCAGAATTTTACCGCGGTCAGTGATAAACTTTTTAAGTGTTTCAATATCCTTGTAATCGATATGCTTGATACCGGCTGCTGTGAAAGGACATTTCTTTTTCTTTTTGGAGCGCGAGCCCCTTCTTGAAATTTTTGTCATGAATACCTCTCTTATTCCTCTGAAAGTGCCTTGAATTCAATTTTTTCCATAACTTCATTCGGAGTTATGATCATGTGGCGGACGAGGTCTTCCATCAATCGATATTCACCCTTCATCTCGCCTATGGCGTTCGGATCTACGGAAAAGTAGATAATGAAATAATATCCTTCTCTATTTCCGTTGATTTCGTAGGCTAGCCGCCTTCTGCCGAAATCGTGATTTTTTAGAATTTCACCGCCACGGCTTGTGATCCCTTCCAGGATTTTGTCCAAAGCTTTATTTCGAGCATCATCAGTTAATGATGAATTGATGATATACATCCCTTCATAAAGTTTTTGTTGGTTCTGAGTCATCTTTATTTTTCACCTTTGTGTTCACATCATTCATAACACGCTCCGGATCTTCGGTTAGCAACCTTTCAAGAACCGAGGCGGCTTGTTCTATAAAATTTGGCAGCTCATCCGTTTCTTCTCTAGAGAAGTCCTGAAGGACATAATCCTCCAGAGGCTGCTGCCCGTAATGTTTTCCTGCGATGCCCATTCTTAGCCGGGCATAATTTCGCGTACCCAAGTGCTGTTCGACACTTTTAAGCCCGTTGTGCCCTCCGGAACTTCCCAGCAGGCGAAATCTCATTTCACCGAAAGGAAGCGCGGCATCATCAGTTACAACGACAACGCTATCGGGCCCCAAGTGGAAATAATTTAAATACTTCCTCAAGGGATGGCCGCTTAAATTCATATAAGCGGCAGGCTCTAAAAGGTGCGCTGTTATATCCTCGAACGCCCCTTTGGCAACCTTGGACTGAAACCTGGGAACCTCTTTCAGCTCCCAATCATGTTTTTCGGCAAAACGGTCGATAACCATAAAGCCGATATTATGCCGTGTTTTCCGGTACTTTTGACCGGGGTTGCCCAAACCGACATAAACAAGGTGTTTGGTTTCCTTATCAATCATCGCTTAGCTATGACAACCGCTACCTCGTCAAGATTAGCCAAAGGCCTCACCTTTTCCGGTATTGTCAAATCAGCCAATCTCTTGTACTGCTTGATGCTAAGCTCCCTCACATCCAGATCAAAATGGTTCGGAATGTCCTCGGGAAGGCAGTTGACCCTAAGGAAGCGGATAACGCGCCTGAGTACTCCGCCAAGCTTAATGCCTGCGCATTCAATGACCCCTGTGCATTCAATCGGTACTTTAACATTAACCGGAACGTCAGGGTGCAGCTCCTCAAAGTCCAAGTGCAAAATTTTGTAAGAGGTCGGATGGTGCTGAATATCTTTGACAATTGCCTTTTTTTCCTGCCCTTTCTCGTCGACAAGGGTAAAAATTGTGGTAGACAAACGTCCTTTTACCAACGAGCGCAAAATTGAGTCGAATTCCGATTGAGCCACGGAAATCGACAGCGACTCTTTTCCGCGAACGTACAGGACCGCAGGTATATGGCCTTCCCGTCTCAAGCGATTGGACTGGCACTTTTTATCTGTGGATCGTTTTTTAATGCTGAGTTTCATATATCCTCTATTCTCCCAATAATAGTGTGTCTTTACCCCCAAGCTAAAGCTGACTCGCGGGGTGTTTCGCCGTTAAAGCGGCCAATGGTTCATTTTTTTGAACCGATTAAATTGTAAAGAGAATGAATGGACCCTGCCGAATTGATGCAATTAATAGCTTCGGCGAAATGACTGCCAACGGAAACGACTTGCGCATTTGTCAAGCCGTCTAGTCGATCGGTAACCGGCACTGTGTTACTCATCAACAGCACTTCAATGGGACTGTTTTCAATCCGTTTGACCGATTCCCCGACAAACACGCCGTGGGTCACGGAACAAAACACTCTTGAAGCGCCCTTCTCATGGCACGCTTTCGCGGCTGAAGCCAAAGTCCCCCCTGTGGAAGACATATCATCAGCGAGAAGTACATTCTTTCCTTTTATATCCCCGACAAGCGCGGTGATCTCAACTTCGGTAGCGCTGCTCCGAATTTTATCGATGACCGCAAAATCCACTCCGAGAAGCTGGGCATAATCTCTAGCCAGCTTTATGCTTCCTACGTCGGGCGAAACGACAACGACATCATCGATTTCGAGACGTTGAAACGCTTTCGCCATCAGCGGAAGCGAGAGCAGATTATCGACGGGAATATCAAAAAATCCCTGTATTTGTCCTGCGTGGAGATCCATCGTCAGTATCCGCCCGGCACCGGCCTTCTCAAGCAGGTTGGCCACCAGTTTGGCCGATATCGGCACCCGGGGCTTATCCTTCCGGTCCTGACGCGCATAGCCAAAGTAGGGTATAACAGCGACAATACTTCTGGCCGACGCTCTTTTCAGCGCGTCGATCATGATCAAGAGCTCCATCAAATACACATTCGGTTCAAGAGCTATTGTCTGTATCACAAAGACATCTTTTCCCCTGACACTCTCGAGTATTTGAACCGAGATCTCCTTGTCGGGAAATGTCTCCGAGTTGACTTCGCCTAGATCCACTCCCAAGTGCTTCGCTATTTCTTTAGCGAGCTTTGGGTGTGATGATCCGGCGATGACAACGTAGCTGTCCGGATCAACTTCCACTCCCACCCTCTTTGGCTTGCGGAATTTCCGCGGCTTCCAAAACCACAAATTATTTATGGTTTTAATTTGGGGTGGGAGGATTCGAACCTCCGCATGGCGGTACCAAAAACCGCTGCCTTACCGCTTGGCTACACCCCAATCAGTTCGCCCATTTTTAGGCATTCAAAGACAAAATATTAAAGCGTGTATGATTTATTTGCAAGCTCTATCGTAAAAATCATTAAATTTCATCGTGTTCATCTTCATCAGGGTTTTCGTCGGACTCGGACTCCTCTCCTAATTCTTCACGAACTGCAAATATATTTTTAAAAACGACATGAACACCGTTGACATGAAGTCCGGTGAGCGATGTGATCTCCTCGGAAACCCTATTCTGAATTTCATCGGCCTTTTCAGGTATGGCGACGCCGTACTTGACCTTGACCTCTACCTTTAGCGAGACCGAATGGTTTTTACTGTCCTGGACAACCTGGACACCTTTGATCGCATCAACTTTGTCGCGGCCGAAAAGGTGGTCCAAAAAACTACCTCCGTCCAGGCTCACCCCTTCTATTTTGGATATAGTTTGGAGTGCGATCGACTTAAAAACCCTGTCTTCGATATCCCTGACAAAAACCGTCTCAGGCAGATCGTACTCTTTTTGATCGACATCTTGATTTTTCTTCCAGCTTTTCATTTGTTTCCAACTCTTCTTGATTGCAATCATCACTAGTGCTAGTATAGCATTATAATATATTTATCGCATTAGCAATTATTTATGGAATTTACAGTATTTTTATTCGTGGTTTCGGTTTTATGGGGGTGTCTCAACTCCTATCTTGCCCAATACAGAGGGAGAAACCTCTATGTATGGTTTCTGCTCGGATTTCTATTCGGACCTTTTCCTCTCATCTTTCTTTACCTTCTTCCCGCAGCGGGCAAGGTTAAAGAAGAAGATATAGAAGATATTAAGGAGGAAACGCCTGCTGAAACCGAAAATCCTGATGCAGCCGATGACGGCGGGATCAATATCGCCCACCACGCTCCTTTTGACCAGCAAGACTGGTACTATCTAGACGAACAGCGCACGCAACACGGCCCCCACACGTTCTCGGAAATGAGAAAGTTCACCCGCAAAGAAATCATTTCAGGACAGACATATGTCTGGAACCAGAGCATGTCCAATTGGAAAAAAGTCAAAGATATACCCGAGTTTGAACGAGCTCTCAATTTCTAATTTTTTTCATTATCACTGATTGCGCCCCTAGTGTCTAGTGTCTAGTCAGGGGTCAGACATGACTGACGAAGTAGAGATTATTTTCAAGAGGTGTTGTCGCAGAATGCGGATCTTTTTGCAAAAAAAACACCCGAACAAAATCGGATGTTTTTTTAAAAAATTTATATTGAAGGTCGAGCGGCTACCAGCTAGCTTTCGCAACGCCCGGAATCACACCTTCAAGAGACATTTCTCTGAAGCAATTTCGGGAAAGGCGGAACTTCCTGAGATATCCGCGAGGACGTCCTGTCAGCGCGCACCGGTTCCTCAAACGGACAGGGCAGGTGTCCCGGGGCATTTTATTGAGCTGCATGCGAGCTTCTTCTCTTTCCTCTTCTTCCAGGCTCATGTCCTTGGCTCTTTTTCTAAGCTTAGAGCGCTTGTCCCAAGCTTGCTTCACCATCTTTTCCCGGCGTTTTTGTTTTTCAATCGCAGACTTTTTAGCCATATCTTTCTGTATTCCTTATCTTTCTTTAAACATATCTTTTTTAGTTCGCTTGCGCGCGGGTCCAATTTGGCGCTGTTTGCGCTTCGGGTGATATTTATTGATCACATAGAGACGACCTCCGCGGCGGACAAGTTTGTCTCCCTTTGAGGGATCGGCTTTAACTGATGCTCGAGTTTTCATTGATCTATCCTATTTTTTTTCATTGACGAACCAAATCATAGCAAAAAGCGCTATTTTCTACAAGTCCCCCGAATTAAAGATTTATACTCTTTACTTTTATTCCCGGTTTTCCTATGATAAATGATCAACCCCGCCCTTAAGGACGAGGTTTTTGTTTAAGGAGGCGCTTGCACACCTCCTCAAACATAAGGATTTGAAAGCCCCCTCTTTAAAGGAAGGGGTCTCCTTGGATAAGATTAAATCAGAAGGAAGGACCAGTGAAAAGAACGTACCAGCCAAGCAAAAGGCGCCGACTGAAGACACACGGCTTCAGAGCGAGAATGAGCACAGCCAATGGACGCAAAGTCTTGAAGAACCGTCGAAGAAAAGGGCGGAAGAGACTGACCGTATGAGGTTCCCTAAATCCCGCCGACTTCTCAACAGGCGGGATTTTCGAAGCGTCGTGACAAAAGGCCGCCGCTTCATCGCAAAAAACATTATTATAGATTATCGTTTCAAAAACCAACCTTTATCCAGGCTTGGCATTGCCGCATCCAAACGCTTCGGCAAATCCCACCAGAGAAACCGCTTTAAGCGGATTACCCGAGAAGCCTTTCGAAACTCGATTACACGCTTTCCGCCCGGACTCGACATTATTGTCAGGCCCAGGAAAAAAGCGCTTGAAGCCTCATCTTGTCAGATACAGGAAGAAATGCTATCGTTTCTCCATGACTGCCTTAATTCCGAATCTGAATCCCGAACAGCTAAAAGCGGTTAAGACAACAGAAGGACGCGTTCTGGTCCTAGCCGGTGCGGGGACTGGCAAAACCTCTGTCTTGACAACGCGTACAGCTTACCTCATCCGTGAAAAGGGAGTACCCCCCGCTTCGATCCTCGGACTGACGTTCACCAACAAAGCGGCCCAGGAGATGAGGCAAAGGCTCGCCTCCATGGTCGATCCCTCGTCGGCAGAAAAGGTTACCTTGAGCACTTTCCATAGTTTTTGCATGCAAATTCTCCGAAAGGAAATCCACCACCTTGGCTATACGGCGAATTTCACCCTCTACACCCCTTCGGATGTTGAACGGCTCCTTAAAGCGATTGCCCGCGACGAGCTGGGCTGCGAAGGCGAGATACCATCTATAAACGAGACGCTGCATCAAATCAATCACGCTAAAAATTTAGGCATTGCTCCCGATGATCTACCGGGACATGGAAGCTCATGGCATGAAAAATTTGTCAAAACAGTTTACAGGCGGCTCCTCGAAAGCATGCGTGCGCACAATGCCGTCGATTTCGACAACCTCCTCTATCTTACTGTCGTTCTCTTCACCGACTATCCTGATATACTCGGCAAGTACCAGAGGCGTTACCGCTATATCATGATAGACGAGTACCAAGACACAAACCCCGTTCAGTACCGCCTGGCATCGCTGCTCTCGTCTGAGCATGGAAACCTTTGCGTCGTCGGCGACGACGATCAATCCATTTATGGCTGGAGAGGAGCAGACATACGCAATATCCTGGATTTTAATGACGCCACAGTCATTAAACTTGAGCAAAACTATCGCTCAACCCCGGCTATCCTGAACGCTGCGAACGCGCTCATCAAAAACAACACGTCCCGCCACGGCAAGTCGCTCTGGAGCCAAAAAGAGCAGGGATCGCCCCTTATAACCTTTCATGCCCCATCCGAAAAAGACGAGGCGGAAGCTGTCGTCTATCGAATGCTCCGCTTGAAAAATGAGCTGGGACTCAAGTGGAACGACTTTGCTATTCTCTATCGCTCCAATGCCCTTTCCCGGCAAATCGAACAGGTACTGACAAGAACGGGTTATGGAAGCGGATCGGAATGGAAAAAAGGCATCCCCTACCATGTATTCGGAGGAACTGAATTTTTTGAAAGGCGCGAGGTCAAGGATTTGATGGCCTACCTCCGAATCATCGCCAATCCGAAAGACCAGGCGGCAATCTTAAGGGTGATCAATATACCGCGCCGCGGCATCGGCGAAAATACCCTTGATATACTGACAAGGTACAACCGGCAAAGCAATACCACTCTTTGGGCTGTTCTCGAACAGGCGGTCAAACAATCTCTGCCGGAAGATATCCAAAGCGGACTCAATCCCAGATCGCTCTCAAACATCGGCTCCTTTGTCAAGATTATCCGAACCGCCGCGGACAATTTCGAAAAACTTCCCCTCTCAGAAGCGATGGCATCACTTATTGAAACAATCGATTACAAAAAAGCGATCAAAGAAGATGTCAAAAGCGAAAAAATGCGGATCATGAAATGGGACAATGTCCAGGAGCTTGTCAGCTCAATTTCAGAGTATGAGAACAAGACCGGTTCGCCAACTCTTTTGGACTATGTCACCTCCACTCCCCTCAATCAGGAGGAGAACAAGCCCCAGGAAAAAAAAGATCCCAATGCCGACAAAGTGCAGCTCATGACCTTTCACAGCGCCAAAGGACTCGAATTCCCTGTCTGTTTTCTAATCGGACTGGAAGATCACATCCTTCCGCACGAAAGAAGCCTTAAAGAAACGGGAATCGAAGAGGAGAGGCGCCTTTTCTACGTAGCCTTAACGCGCGCAAGGGATCGGCTTTATTTGAGCATGTCGCAAAAGAGGATGCGGATGGGGCGCGAGCAGCCCGGCAAACCTTCGCGTTTTCTCTACGAACTGCCGAAAGAATCTCTAAAAATTTGCCGTTATGATCAGATGGATTGACTCTGCGTCGCCGCCTCTTCCTGCAGAACAAAATCGGACTCTTCGTCGATGTGGAAAGAAACCTCTTTACGCAAACGCCAAATACCATAACCGTTAAAGATCAGCAGCATGATCTGAACAAGCGACATAACTGTCAACGCCTGCTCGCTCTCGAAAAAAGTAAAAGTCATCATAAAAAGCGTGGCGAATGCCAAAAAGAACTTGCGCCCCCACTTTGGAGAAAGGAACTCGGCGCACTTAACTCCGACGCAAAAGTAGGCGATAATTGTGGAATAACCCAGAAGTAAAATGAATATTGGCATAAAGTAATTCATATAGGGGAAATACTGCGCTAAAGCTGTCTGCACCATTAGGGCGGCCGGAATGTCTTGATTCCAGAGGCCGGTAACCAGAACCAAGAGGATACTGACCGTACAGACGATGAATATATCCAAAAACAGATCGATAAAAATCAGCGACGACTGCTTTTCGGGAATGTCGGAACTCGTTTCGCTGTGAATGACCGATGCGTATCCAATTCCCACATCGCTGGCATAGCACCCTCTTCGAATACCCTGGGAAATTGTCATCATAAGACCACTGCCGATAAATCCGCCCGTTGCGGCATGGCCGGTAAAAGCCGATTGAAATACAGTCGCAAGCGCTCCCGGTATCGCGGATAGATTATTGGCCAGCACCCAAAGCCCCATGCCCAAAAAGATGAGAATAAAAAATGGAATGATCGTGCTGGAAATTTCACCGACCCTCTTGACTCCCCCGCTTCCCGCATAAATCACAAAACCGAGCAAAGCGAAAGCGACAGCATAGTAATTCAAGGAAAAATTTTCCGTCAGGCTCTCGGTGACAATGCGGAACTGATAGACCTCGACGCCATAAACGCACAGTAGAAGCGCCACAGCCCCGGGGATCCACATCGTTTTGAAGACGCGTTGAAGAAAATACATCGGACCGCCGCTATAGCCGCCGTCTTCATTTTTAACCCGGTAGCGGATGCCGAGATAAACCTCGGAGTACTTCATCGCCATTCCCAGGATCGCCGTTACCCAAATCCAAAAAAGGGCTCCCGGCCCGCCAAGCTGCACCGCAAGGCAGACAGCTACGATATTTCCGATCCCGATACATCCGCCCAGGCAGGCGAAAAACGCTTTAAGCGGATGGACCCCTGCACGTTTTTCCTTCACTGGAGCAAAAAAGCCGATAAAATTCATTGTTGCTTCGGGAAAGCGGCGAATTTGGACGAAACGGGAGATTATGGACAAGGCCAGCCCCAAAATAATAATAATTGGGAATCCAATGTATGCCCATAAGTTATCTTCAAAAAGTGTTAACG
>SLFE01000047.1 GCA_007124415.1 Waddliaceae bacterium
CTTTGAACGAGCGTTTTTTTTTGAAAGGCATCGGAAACAATAATGATTTTAAAATGGGTCTCCGAATTTGCGGGGACAGCATGGTTGCCGCTCTCATTGACGATTTCCAATTCTGCGGGGTTGAAACGGCTCTTAAGTTTTCTTTTAATAGATTCTTCCAATTCCATGGCTAAAGTATAACATGAAGGTGAATTTTAATCAGGGATACTCTATCCGTTTGATGCCGCTTTTATCTGCGACAATGCGGACTTTCGACAATTCTTTTTTTGGTTTTTTGCCGGGCTGCTTAGTCGTCGTTCTGACAATGATATTGAGATGATACACCTTGGGAAGGTGCCAGACTTTGATCTCGCCGGTCTCTTCATTGAGCCAGAGGTAGGGGGAATAAGGGTTTGAGGCTTTATCCATAAAATGGCGAATATTGAAGCGGAAGATAACATTGAGCATAAAGCGCCTGGCTTCAAGTTCGCGGGGCTTTTGGTTGATCTTCATTTTTTTTGTGTAATACATAACGGTTTCAGGGAGTTTGTAATCTTCCATCATGCTGTCGAATTCGCGGCTCCGTATGGTACTGATTTCCTCCGGAATCTCGTCTTCACTGATATAGGAAAACTTTTCAGTTAAAACTCCAAGGACGGATTTGTCGTCAGGCGACATGATTTTGGTTGTGTAATCGGAAAACCACCCGAGAGTGCGGTGGTGAGTAAAGGTCTTGATCCCTTCTTTAATCCGGTCCTTCAGGATGTATAAAAAAACCGTGATGACAATAAAAGGGGTGGAGTTGATAAGAAAAAATTGTCCCTGCCAGACAAATAAAGTGAAAAACACGAGCATGGCAATTCCTGCGGCGATCGCTCCTGTGAGATTTTGATATCTTTGCCCCGGAGAAAATCGGTCGGTATTCAGCAATAGGGCGTATACGAAAAATTTGTTCAGAAGGCTTTTGCGATAAATAATTTTTTCGCCTTCCCTTTTATCGCTCAGGTCTTTGTCGGTGATCATTTTTTGAGTTGTTTTAAGCATTTCGGTGATCCGGGCGTCGATCTCTTGAAACTTCTGGTCGTCGCTGTAGCGGATCCTTTCCAGAAGCAGTATGAGGTATTGATTGACCACATGATTGAGAAATGTTGTCATATACTCAAAATGTTTGTGAATGGACGGGGTATCCCACTTGTCCGCCGTTTCCTTTTTTATGCCCTCAAAGGTGTTTTGATACTCTTCGAGTTCATCGCACATTTCATGGCACCCCTTTATGAATTCGTCATAAAGCTCCTGCTCAAGAAGCGATGACAGCTCCTGCGCATTGGTCCTGATCGCGCTTCTCACGACATTTCCGAGAAGCTTGACCTCCTTTTCAATCAACGATTGCGTCACGGTATTCTGCTCCTCGTCCTTGAGGCCGTCGATTCTGGCCAGGGGGGAGGAGGAGTTGTTTAAATCCAGAATTTCTTTGAGTGAAAATACCGGGGTTTTCGATCGGATCATGTTCGTCTGATCTTTGTAAAACTGCTCGATTGTGTAGGTGTTTCTATTGATTTGCAGGGCGTTGGGAATAAAAAAATAAAAATCCTGCGTGTATTCGTTCGTCGCAAGCTCGGGGTCGGGAAGAAAATCGTATTTCTGCTCGAACTGCCATCGGTCTCTGAAGTAGATATCGTCTCCTTCGAGTATGTCTGAAAAATGCGTCATGTCAAGCCTCACTCCGGCCTGGGTTGATTGTGGATGAAACCGCTGACATCGAGGGCCTCTTGTACGTTCAGATAGGGATTGTCTTTCGGCATATTCAATAAAACAAATGAGGCCATTGTATTGACGTTGTTCATGCCGGCGCGCCGATTGAATGAGCTGCTGCCCCAAAGAGGAGGGATGTCAAGCGTTTCTTCTTCCTTCTCAAAGTATTTTCCTTGTCCATCCGGCATGTGGCAGGCGGCGCAATGTTTTGCGTACAAGTCCTTTCCTTTTTCCGGATCGGGCTTGTGGTCGGTCACTATCTTCGGCAGTCCGAGCCAAGGGAAGTCTTCTCGACCTCGGACAGGGGAGGAAATCCAATCCA
The DNA here is from genome assembly GCA_007124415.1 of Waddliaceae bacterium. Lineage (GTDB taxonomy): Bacteria > Chlamydiota > Chlamydiia > Chlamydiales > SLFE01 > SLFE01. The sequence goes on from SLFE01000047.1 coordinate 2,054, forward strand.
GATAGGCGATCAGAGCCTCCATTTTGTCCCCATCCAAGGGGAGGGGCTTGCCGTTTAAACTTTTTTCGAAGCAGCTGTTGATCCTCTCTCCCAAACTGATGGTCTTTTTTGCTCTTTCTGAATACTTCGGGTAAATATATGAGACGCCGACTAAGGAGATTGATCCGTTCTTTCCACCAAGCGTGTTGCCTCCGCGGAAATGGCAGTTGCGGCAATTGAGTTTGTCGCCGGCATACTCTTCTGCGTATTTTTGAGTATTTATCATGATGCGGTATCCATGCATAACTTTATCCAGGATGTCGGGAGGGGCCATTTCAGGGTCGACCAAGGCGATATTTCTGTATTTTTCTTTGAACTGCGGGGCAAAGATATCGGGATCGAAGCGGGCGGCCTCTTCTTTTATAAGGTTCGTCGCAGAGTACAAGGCTCCAAGCAGCAAGAATACAACGGCAATCAACAAATAGGGCTTGAGCATAAGGGCGGGTCCTCCTCCTTCAAATTAGGAGAATAGGCCATTCAAATCAAGCCTGGCTCGAAGCTTTCGCAAGGCGTTCGGCCACAGTGGCTAAAATACCTTTTTTGGGAAAATCATCGTCTACATAGGCTTCTTTGATTCCCTCGATATCCACCTGTCTTAAGACTTTATAGAGATTTGCCATGATGGTTTCGGGCCTTTCGAGGTCGCCGAGAATGAAAACCTTTTTGGCACTTCCATAGCTGCGTCCTTTAAACCCTAGGATGACCTCGGGGAAAGAGCCGCATGAGTCAATTCCCATAGTCAAGGCGGCCTTGGGGCTGTAGTGTTTATAGAGCTGGCCCGGACAGGAAGGGTTTTTCCCGCTGCCTAAGGGCTCCAGGGGATAGGGGAGGACAGCTTCAAGGTCTTCGAGGGGGATGGAACCCAATCTGCCCGCATGCCACTTTCCTTCCTTGAATATCAGGATCGTCGATTCGATGCCCATACGGCAGAGCCCTCCGTCGAGCACGGGGAAGTCCTTGCCGAAGTCCTCTTCGACATGATCTGCCGTAGTGCTTGAAGGGCGGCCGGACAAATTGGCCGAAGGGGCCACAATCGGGCCGACATGATCGATGATCTCGATTGCGTCGGGATGGTTGGGCATTCTCATGGCGATAGTGGGAAGTCCGGCCCGGGCAATTTCAGGAATGCTCGGCTTGGCGGGGGCGACAAGAGTGAGCGCCCCGGGCCAGAACTTGCGGGTCAGTTCGTCAAAATAGGGGGGAAGCTCCAGAGCAAGATCCTCAACATGTTCTTTTCGGGAGACATGGACGATCAAGGGGTTTGCCGGCGGCCGGGACTTAAGCTCAAAAATTTTTTCAATGCCCCTTTCCGAGCCGAGCGAGGCCGCGAGGCCGTACACTGTTTCGGTCGGAACAGCGACGACTTGACCTTGGGACAATAGTTTTTTTGCTTTTTGACAATCTATGCGCATACAAATTTTCCGTGCGTGGAAAAACCACAATCATTATACTCTAAACTTTGGTTTTTACGAATTATTTATCTTATGGAACATGAGCAAAAAAAAGTATTGATATTCCTCGGCCCTCCGGGTTCCGGCAAGGGGACTCAGGCCAAGCGTTTGTCGCAAAGGCTGGATCTGCCCCATATCTCAACGGGTGATCTTCTTCGAGAAAACATCAGAGCAGAAACCGATCTGGGTGAAAAGGCGCGTGATTTTATCGACAAGGGGCATTTGGTCCCGGACGATCTGGTCATCAATATGCTCTTTGAACGAATATCGAGGCCTGATTGCGACAAGGGATATATTCTTGACGGCTATCCCAGGCGCGTGTCCCAGGCCGATGTTTTGCAAGAGCGTCTTTCCGACAAGGACCAGGTGGTCGCGCTGAACCTGCTTGTTCCCGATGATGTGATCGTCGAGAGGTTAGCGGGCAGGTTGACTTGCAGAAATTGCGGCTATGTCTACCACAAGGTTTACAACCCGCCTGCCGACCCTGATCGATGCGACAAGTGCGGCGGTGAAATCTATCAACGTCCGGATGACGACGAAAAGGTAATCAGAAAAAGGCTCAGCACCTACAAAGAGGAAACCAGCCCCCTCATCAAATACTATTCCGAGAAGGATCTATTGGTTGAAATTGACGGCAACAAGGCTCCCGACACCGTTTTCTCCGCTATTCTTGAGTTATTTTAACCCTGATTGCGCCCTAATCCGAAGCGGATTATAAATTGCTCCGAGATTAAGCCATCGTCTTACGGGTAGGCGGGCAGGCTGTCCGGATTGATAATCGGATTAACTTTTGCGGGTTATTAGGCTGACTTTTTGCCGTTGCCGAATGGTTTCTTTGAGGATATCCCGACTGCCGATATAGGCCGCTTTGAAATCGCCGACTGTTGCGAGGTCGAGGTTTTCGAGATTTTTGTTCACTTCAGTCATCAGACTTTCCCTGAAGTTTCGGCATTCTTTGTCCGAGTGGGATTCGGGATCAAGACGGAGTTCCGACTCGTCTTTGATGTGGGGCAGCAGTCCGACTTGCCAGTAATCTTTAAGATACCACAAAGAGAGCATCGCCAGCGCCTCGACAGCAGGTTCGTCATCCAAAAGCGCTTCTGCATCGCCTGCTTTTCCGTAGACTGCGCAGACGTTGCCTTCAAGAGCGGCGAAAAACCCTGTAGGCAGCGCTGAGCGGGTGCGGGGGGTGCCGATCAACAGCTTCTGGGTGCGTTGAATGGTTTCCACAACTCCTGTCAGGCGGGAAATCAGGTCGGGACGGTTGGTGTTCCATGCAATTCCTAAGGCGCGGTTTATTTTCGTTATCAATGGTTCAAAGCTTTCGGCAATGCTGTTGATTTGGACCAGCCAATCATGGATATCTTCAAAACTTATATTGTCAGCCGGTGTTTTTTCAGCTTTTTCATTCAGGTTCATCACCTGCTTTACCTTTTCATCCACTTCCGATGAGACTTCATGGACAAAGACAGTGAGATGATGCTGTATCGGTTCTTTAAGAGCTTCATGCTGGATCACTTCCAGTTCTTTGGGGGAGGCGGTATCGAGCACTTTTAAGAAAACTCTGTGCGTCAGCCCAATGAGCAGAGCGGAAATTTTCCACAAGTGGCTGTGGTCGAGCTTCACCGCTTCTTCAATCAGTTTTAATGTATAACGGGTGTTCATGACTCTTCCGACTTCGGTAACCTGTTCTTTGGTTTGCAGTCCCATGAAAAAAGCGCAGATTCTTTCACCTACATCTTCGGCTGTCTCTTCCTCCAAAAGCCGGACGATGTTAGCCGCCCTTTCAGGGGAGAGGTTTGCCGAGATGTGGACTATCATAGGCAGATCCATGTTGAAAAAATGCTGGACCAGCTCTTTGTCGGAAAGTGCATTGTAGTCAATCGTCATAACTTCATTTTAACCGATTTTTAGGAAAAAATCCCTCATAGTTTTAAGCAACTGAAATTTAGCTATCTAAGAATTTCGCGACAACTTCGGCAAGGTGATGGGCCTTTACGCCGGTCCCATGTTGGATCTGCGCGCGGCAAGAGGTTCCGCTTGCAGCGATTAAAGTGCCGAGATCGGATTTGGCAATTTCACGAAAAAGCTTGAGTCCGCCGATTTTCATCGACAGATCGTAGTGCTCCTTTTCATACCCGAACGATCCTGCCATGCCGCAGCAGCCCGACGTGATTTCAGCGAACTTCTCTGCAGGCATCGAGGCGAGGACCTTGACTGCAAAATCGGTCCCTTCAAGGGCCTTTTGATGGCAATGAACATGCAGTTTTAAGGAGTAGGGCGTTTTTTTCAGTGGAATTTCATCCAGCCTCTCTGCCAGAAAACGATCGAAGCTGACGCACTCTCCCGGAAAAATAAGGCCAAAAGCCGCCAGCTCATCCTGGAATACGGACAGGCAGCTAGGCTCAAGAACGATGATCGGGATCCCCTTTTCAGCAAAAGGGCGGAAGGTTTGCAGAAAGTCTTCGGCTTTTAGCTTTGCCTTGTCCAGCATTCCTTTTGAGATTAGGGGGCGGCCGCAGCATTGCCATGGAGGCACGATTGCCCGGTATCCCATGGCGTTGAGAACGGCCACAGCCGCCCTGCCGATTTCCGGGTGGTTGAATTCGGTATATGTGTCATTAAATAAGACAACTTCTTTTTGGCACTCCTCGGGCTGTTTATAAGAGGCCAGCCAGAAAGAGAACCTCTGAGCGGCAAATTCGGGAAGTTTCCGGTCTAAGGCAATGCCTCCGAGCCATTTGAAAAGTTTCGTCCGTCCCAAAAAATTCATCACTGCGGGAAATTTCGATCCAAAGCGGTTGAATTCAGGAAAATGACCAAAGAGGCGGCTTCGCAAGGGAATGCCGTATTTTTTGTTGTGCTGGTAGAGCGCTTCGGATTTTATCTTGGCCATATCGACTTGAGATGGACACTCTTTTTTGCATCCCTTGCACTCAAGGCAAAGGTCCAATACATCGCGCACGCCGCTGTGCGCCAGGGATTCGGGCTTTAATTTTCCATGGATGATCGAGCGAAGAACTTGGGCTCTGGCCCTTGTTGTGTCGTATTCATCCAAAGTCGCTTGGAACGAGGGGCACATCACCCCCTCTTTTTTCCTGCAGAGGCCGTTGCCGTTGCACATATCGACGGCCAGCTCGAATCCTCCTTCGGGAGCAAAGTCCAGAAAGGTTTTGAATTCGGTCAGGGTTGACTCGGGACTTGAGCGAAGGTCGTGGGTGAAATCGCCTCCGTGGACAACTTTGGACGGATTCATCAGGTTGTGCGGGTCGAACACGGCTTTGACTTTGGTGAATGCTTCGTAGATGCGGGGCGTGAACATTTTTTCATTGAGTTTTGTACGCACCAGCCCGTCGCCATGCTCTCCGCTCATCACTCCGCCGTGTTTTAAGACGAGCGATGAGACCTCCTCCATCATCTTTTTCATGAGCTCAATGTCGCCTTCCTTCATCAGGTTGATATAGGGGCGGATGTGGAGGCAGCTCTCGCCGACATGCCCATAGATTCCGGCAGTGCGCCCCGCTTTATTTAGAATGGCGAGAAACCCTTCCATGAATGAGGCCAGTTCACTCGGGGGAACGGCAAGATCTTCGATGAACGCAACAGCTCTTTGATACGACCTTTTGGAAAGAAGCAGCTCAAGCCCTGCTTTTCTGACAGCCCAGATATCCGAGGCGAGATTGTCATCCAGCGGCACAGCCTGAAAGTCTTCTCTCAATTTTTCCAGCCCTTCATTGTTTTCGGAAAACTCCACCACAATCACAGCGGCGGGGTCGCCCTCAAGCCACGAGAGGCGATCTTTCATCGTAGGGGAGGATTTCCCTCTGTCAATAATGTCTTTGTCTATGAGTTCTATTGCCGAAGGATTGTAGGCAAGAAGCGACTCCACCGACCTCATGCTTTGTAAAAGATCGGAAAAATGAATGGCAAATAGCACTTTTGTTTTTTGTTTCGGGACGATTTTCATTTTGATTTTCGCCGCGATTCCCAATCCTCCTTCCGAGCCGGCGAAAAGGCGGGACAAATTGACGCTGCCTTTTTGAATCAGTTCGTCAATGTTGTAGCCGGAGGAGCGTCGTTTTATTTTTGGAAATTCCTTTTCGATAGTGTCTTCGTATTCCTTGCGAATCTCCCAAAGCTGTTTGTAAATTTTTCCTTTCGGACTATTTATCAGGCATTTTTTTTCCCATTTATCGATGCTGATTTCGCGCAGGTTGACCACCTCCCCCGAAATCAGGATGACCTCGACCTCCAAAACATGGTCTTTCATTTGTCCGTAGATAAGCGAGTGGGAACCTGCCGCGTTGTTGGCAAGCATGCCCCCTATTGTCGCGCGGTTGCCTGTCGAGGTATTGGGCCCTAGTTGAAAACCATAGACTTCGAGTGCATCGTTTAAATCGTCCTGCACGACCCCCGGCTGGCAAACTACGTACCTTTTGTCGATATTGATCTCAAGAATTTTATTGAAATATTTCGTTGTGTCTACGACAAGCCCCGTTCCGAGGCATCCGCCGGTCGTGCCTGTCGCCGCGCCACGCGGGATCACAGCGACGCCGTACCGAGAAGCGATGTTAACCGCCTTTCTTAAGTCTTCCCGCGTTTTGGGGATGACAACGCCTATAGGAGCCACCTCGTAAATCGAGGCGTCGACGCTGTAGATGCTCCTGGAAATATCGTCAAAGCGCACTTGACCTTCGACAGCCTCGATCAGCTCATCTTTGAAAGTCATAAATGGTTCCTAACTTAAGCAGTCCCGACAACTCGTTCAACGCCTCGCGGCTTTCTTTGAGTAGATCAGGATCGGCAAGATCCGACGGCATTAACCTGTCGCGGTAATGGCGGTCTATCCAGTCTTTCAGTTTTAGATAAAGTTCATCGTTGAGAAAGACATTGGGCTTGATCGATTCGACTTCCTTTTGGCTCAAGACGAACCGGGCCCTCAGGCAGGCAGGGCCTCCGCCGTTGCGCATACTTTGCTTGAGGTCGGCAAAGACGATTTCCATGCCCGGCAAGAGATCCTGAGCGACTCCCCGGCATTCCTCGGGGGCGATGACGATCATTGAGCCGTCATCTTTTGTGACGATCTGGGAATTGAACAAGTAGCTGCCAACGGCATCTTTTAAAGAAAGTTCCTTGTCCGGGATTTTTACTGTTTTCAGCTCCCAGCCCATTATATTCATGATTTTCTCTTTGAGTTTGGATACAACTTTGTCTGTATCTACAAAGGCTTTTTCATGATAGAGGAAAAAATCCTGATTTCCTGTGGAGATGACGTCGTTGTGAAATACGCCTGCGTCGATCGCCTCGGGAGACTGCTGGACAAACATCGTCAAATCGGGGTTGAGGCGGTTTAGTCTGGCTACGGCCCGCGAGCCTTCCAGAGTTTGCCGCGACGGATATTTTTTCGGCAGAGCCTTATCGGCGCGCCAGGCGGTTCTGCCGTAAACAAAAAGGTGAAAGCCTGTCTCATCAAAGCTTTGACAAAATCTCGTGTGGTTGGCCGCTCCTTCATCCGAGAAGGGATACTCTCCGGGAAGGGGAGTGTGGACGGAGAAAAGATCGGCATTGGAAAAGATAACCTCCATCACTCTTCGTGTCTGGGAGGCTTCAAGAGAGCGGTGGAAATTGCGGCTCAGGTTCGCGGGGGTGATATGAGCCTTGCCGTCCATTGCATCGAGGGAAGGGGCTGTCGTGACTGAATTGGCCGCCCACATAGACGAGGCCGAGCTGCAGGAAACGAGCAAGGGCTCTTCAGCCTCAGCAAGTATACCGGCATCGCTTCCCGTATATCCCAGCCTTTTGAGCGTGGGCATATGAGGCCTTTCGTGCGGAGGGAGGACAGCTTGCTTTATCCCCAACCGAGAGAGAAAATGCATTTTGTCCAAGGCCTGGTGCGCCGCCTCTCTTGGACTTGCCGGCTCGTCTTTGTGTTTTAACGAAGCGATGTTGCCGTAAGACAATCCGGAGAAAGTATATGTCGGGCCGACAAGGCCGTCGAAGTTCACCTCAAACCATTGATGCATATCGGCAGATTACCACAGCTTGATTTGGATGATCAAGAATTTGAATGAGAAGTTGCTTTTTCGAAGAGCTTTTTACCGATTCCGGACCAGAATCGGGATTCTTGGCGGTTCATTTCAAAACCGTACGCTCCAAATTTGTAGGCGTAGCCGATTAGATCTATAATCAGGCAATCTCCGTCAATAGCTAAACTTAACGAGACGATTTTTTGAGCCAGAGTAAAATGGTCCGACCGACGAGTCATATCCTTAATTTGGGATCGTTTCCCAATGTATTTGGAAACAAGCGCGCTGC
>SLFE01000161.1 GCA_007124415.1 Waddliaceae bacterium
AACCCCGCAAAGTGATGCTCATGGTCAAGGCCGGAAAGGCTGTCGACGCTTTCATCGACAAGATAGCCCCTTTGCTCAGCGAGGGCGACATCATCATTGACGGCGGCAACAGCCGTTTTACCGACACCAACCGCCGCACCGAAGAGCTTAAGGAAAAAGGAATCCTTTTTGTGGGTACCGGCATTTCCGGCGGGGAGGAGGGCGCGCGCCACGGGCCTTCTATCATGCCCGGGGGAAATCCGGATGCCTGGCCGCATGTTAAAGAAATTTTACAGGCGACAGCGGCAAAAGCCGATACCGGCGAGCCTTGCTGCGACTGGGTCGGAGAAAACGGCGCCGGCCACTATGTTAAAATGATTCACAACGGAATCGAGTACGGCGATATCCAGATCATTTGCGAGGCCTATCAGCTCCTGCATCAAGGCCTTGGCCTGGCGGCCGACGAGCTTCACGATATTTTCTCCCAATGGAACGAGGGGGTTTTGAGCAGCTATCTGATTGAAATTGCCAGCCATATATTCACCCATGTCGACGAAGACGGCAGGCCTCTTGTCGACAAAATCCTCGATGTCGCGGGGCAAAAAGGAACGGGGAAATGGGCGTGCATCGACGCTCTGGAGCTAGGGTTCCCATTGACCCTTATTTCCGAGGCGGTTTTTGCCCGCTGCCTTTCGGCTATGAAAGAGGAAAGGGTCAACGCCAGCGAAATCCTGAAAGGGCCCGACTCGCTTTTCGCCGGCAATCAAAAAGAGTTTGTCGATGATCTCGAACAGGCTCTTTACGCATCCAAAATTGTCAGTTACGCTCAAGGATTCATGCAGATGCGCGAGGCCTCCAAAGAGTACGGCTGGAACATTAATTACGGGAGCGTCGCGCTGATGTGGCGCGAAGGCTGCATCATACGGAGCAAATTTTTAGGCAATATTAAAGAGGCTTATGACAACAATCCCGAGCTCGACAGCTTGCTGCTCGACAAATTCTTTCACGAAGCGATAGACAAGGCGCAGGAAGGATGGAGGAGGGTTGCGATCAAAGCCATTGAGCTTGGCGTTCCAACACCGGCCTTCAGCACGGCGCTGGCCTTCTATGATGGTTACCGGACATCACGGCTGCCGGCAAACCTGCTTCAAGCTTTAAGAGACTATTTCGGCGCCCATACATACGAACGGGTCGACCAGCCGCGAGGAAAATTTTTCCACACCAACTGGACAGGAACCGGCGGCAAAGTCAGCGCAACATCATACAACGTATAAAGACACCAGGCATTGGCGGGCCGAGAAAGCCCGCCGCGTAAAAATCATATGAAGTTACTTGAAAAAATCTCTACACTCTTCTCGCCCGCACAAGAAAATGAAAATAACGGCAATGGCTTCGGAACGACTTTAGGCGTCTTCATTCCGAATATCACGTTTATGCTCGGAGTGATCATCTTCCTCCGTCTCGGCGTCGTTGTCGGAACGATCGGCCCTTGGCGGATGGCCGTGATTTTGCTGCTCTCAACTGTCATCATGGTTTTGACCTCGCTATCGATTACAGCGATCGTGACGAATATGAAGGTGGGAACCGGCGGGGTCTATTATATCATTTCCAGGTCGGTTGGCATCGAAGTCGGCGGAGCTATAGGCTTTGCCTTATATGCTGCGCAAATTTGCTCCGTTTCTCTTTGCATCAGCGGTTTTGCCTACTCGCTGCAGGATGTTATAGGCGAGAGCAACATTTTGCTGATCGAATTTATCACAATAGGTCTTTTGACTTTGATTACTTTAGTGTCGACATCTTCGGCGCTAAAATTGCAGTTATTTATTTTTGTGATACTGATGCTGGCGATCGTTTCGATCTTCTCCGGCAGCCCCGACACCCTTCCAGAGGCTTCTCTTCCTGCATTTTATATCGGGGGGCTTGGATTTTGGAGCGCGTTTTCGATCATATACCCGGCTATGACGGGGATCGAGGCGGGCATGGCCATGTCGGGAAATTTGTAGAACCCTTCCAGATCGCTGCCAATCGGCAATATTTCTTCCCTTCTTTTTGCCGCCACGGTCTACTTTCTTTTGTCCATTTTTCTTTATGAATACGTGCCGACGGCCATTTTGGCCTCCGATACATTTGCCGTGATCGATTTTTCCCGTTGGAAAAGTTTGATCCTGCTGGGAATTTGGGGGGCTACGCTCTCGAGCGCTTTGGGCTGTCTTTTAGGGGCTCCTAGAATGCTTCAGAGTTTTTCCGAAGACGGGATTATTCCCGAATTCTTTTCAAAAACCTACGGCAGCCAAAATGAGCCGAGATATTCCATATTATTTACCTTTCTTGCGTCCCTGGTGCTTTTGATGTCGACGACAATCGACCAGATCATACCTATACTTGCGATGATCTGCCTGATTTCTTACGGCACTTTGAATCTTGTCGCTTTGTTCGCTGAAATTATCAACAGCCCCAGCTGGCGCCCCGCCGTCAGAATTCCCTGGCCGGTGTCTTTGCTTGGAGCTATCCTTTGCTTGTTCGTGATGTTTATGATCGATCCGGGCTGGGCTTTTGCCGCTATTGTTTTGGTCATCGCCATATACCTGATCATTTCCCGAAGGCAGATTCCGGTCAGTTTTCAGGATTTTAGAGAAAGCTTGATTTTCTTTGTATCGAGGCTTGCTCTTTACCGACTTTCAGATTCGATAACAAACGCGCTGAATTGGCATGCCCAGTTGCTTGTTTTTGTAAGCGCTCCTCATCAGCAGGAAAAGATGATCAGGCTCACGCATTCGCTGACCAGGCGAAGCGGAATTTTAACTTATTCCGCAATTTTGACCGCTCCGCATTTTGAGGATGAATATCAAATCGACACGATGCATAAAACCCTTGTTGATTACTTCAAAAAAATCGGGCTGACCTGTTTAACGGTTGTGCAAAGCTACCCGACGATACAAGAGGGGATTGTCAATCAGATTAAATCTTTCGGAATCGGCCCTATATCTCCGAACACGATTGTATTGGGATTGTCCGACTTTCAATCCGATACAGTCAATTATCTGGAAATTTTCGATACCGCAAAGATGGCTAAAAAAAACGTGATGATTTTTTCTCCTGGGGAAGTGGAGGTTTCGGATAAAATCTTTATGCGGAGAATGAGAAAGAAACGCAAAGAGATCGATATTTGGTGGGACGGGACGTACAGGAATAATTTTGAGTTAATGCTCTCATACACCACATCCCTGACGGACGGCATGATATGGGGCAATGCCGATGTGACCCTTAAAAGCGTTGTCTCAGACGAGGGAGCCAAGGAAAATCTTGAAGCCTACTTTCATGATTTTTTGACCTCAAGCCGATTGAAGTTCAATCTCAAGGTCTATACCGAGCCAGATTCCACTGATTTCCTTTCTTATATCGCCAAGTATTCCGAAAAGTCGCATCTGACGTTTGTCGGACTTCCCCAGTCGGAAACCGAGGAGGATGTCATCGCCAAAATTGCGCAAATCAACCGGCAGCTCGAACAAATGGGGCCCGTTGCGCTAGTCGCCTGCTATGACGATATCGATCATAAAGAGATCTACATGGTCAGATAGACTAAGTTTTCCTTTTTTGGCGGTCCTTGCACTCGAGCACCCGGTAGACGACCTCTTCGGGACTGAGGTCGGAGGTGTCGATTATGTGGGCGTCGTCGGCTTGTTTTAGCGGAGATGTTTCCCTCGTCGAGTCGTAATGGTCTCTTCTATTGATTTCTTCAAGAACTTTTTCGAAGGTGAGCTTATCTGAGGCCTCGGGAAATTTTTCTTTCAGCTCCTTCATTCTTCTTTCGGCCCTCACCTCGGGGCGCCCGGTCAGAAAGATCTTGAGGTCGGCATCGGGAAAAACAACTGTTCCCATATCGCGGCCTTCAAATACGGCGTTGACGCCTAGAGCCAGTTCCCTTTGTATCGAGACAAGCTTTTCCCGGACCTGAGGAATGGCCGCCACTTCGGAAACTTTTGAGGTGACCTCTTCGTCTCGTATCACATCGGTGACGTCCTCACCATCGACAAAGTATTTCTTTTCCCCTTTTCTGACCTTCATATCAAATTCAAACCCATCGAGGAATTTTTGAAGTTTTTCGGGATCGTTCAGAGGAACATCGTGTTTCATGAGGGCATAGGTGAGCGATCTGTACATCGCGCCTGTGTCGAAAAAAATAAAACCCAAGGCGTGTGCGACATTTTTTGCCACCGTGCTTTTTCCTGTAGCGACTGAACCGTCAATGGTAATAATCATATGACTTTAGACTCCTGTAATTATCCTTAAATAACCATATACCAGCGGAAGCGTAAAAACAAGGGAATCGATCATATCGAGCATTCCCCCAAGCCCGGGAAGCTGGCTGCTGTCCTTCACTTTGGCGTCCCGCTTGAGAAGCGACTCGGCAAGGTCGCCAAGTTGGGACAAGAGGGCGACAGCCATGCCGAGAAAAAGGGAGGCGCTGAGAGTAAGGTTTAAAGGGTGTCCTCCGGAAATTCCGCTAGCAATGAAGGGGAGGGCGATGCTGGTTAAGACAGCGAATAAAAATCCTGCAATGGAACCCTCGATTGTTTTTTTTGGGCTGATGTATGAGGCAAGAGGCCGTTTCCCCAAAAGTCTTCCGCCAAAGTAGGCACCTGTATCGCTCATTTTACTCACGGCTACAGTGTAGGCCAGCCACCACCTGCCGTCGCCGGCGGCATCGGGCGGGAAGAAATAAATGATCAATAAAACGCAGCTTAAAGGTATAGCCAGATAGAGGAGTCCAAAAAAAGTGACGGACAGATTGACGAGGGGGTCTTTGCCTTTGATCATAAAAAGGCAAAAGCCGAAGAAAAGAGACATCATCACGATTGTGTAGGGCAGAAGTTGATAGAGTTCAGCTTGAGTGGAAGTGAAAACCGCGAGAGTGTAGGCAAAGCCTGTTGCCATGCCGAGCAATGTCAAAGGCTCATGTCCTTTGAATTTAGCCAGGCGATAGAATTCCCGAAGAATAAGAGCAGACATTAAGGAAAAAAGCAGCCCGAAAATCGGCATGAACGCCGGCGATGTCGATAAAAAGATTGCAATGACCACGATGATAACAATGCCGGTTCCTACTACGATTCTTTGAAGCATAGATTATGGCCCTCCCAGCCGCCTTTCACGTTTTTGATAGTCGTCGATTGCCGAATAAAAATGATCGGGAGTGAAGTCGGGCCACAGCGTATCGGTATAATAAAATTCTGAGTAGGAAAGCTGCCATAGAAGGTAGTTGCTGATCCGCATCTCGCCGCTTGTCCGAATGAGCAGGTCGGGTTCGGGCCAATCGGCGGTGTCGAGATAATGGCCGACAGTATCTTCGGTAATGTCTTTTATCGTCAGTCTTCCTTTTTCAATTTCTCTGTGGATTTTTGAAAAAGCCCGGCATATTTCGGAACGCCCTCCATAATTCAGGGCCAGAATGAGATTGATCTTTTTACAATGGGCCGTTTTGGCTTTGCTCTCCTCAATGACGGCTTTGACATCTTCGGGTAAGCTTTCGAGAACCCCGATTGTGCTAAGTTTGACCCCTTTTTCGATCATGCGGGGAGTCTCTCTTTGCAGGTAATGTTTGAGAAGTTCCATCAGGGCATCAATCTCTAACTTCGAGCGCTTCCAATTTTCCGTTGAGAAAATGTATAAGGTCATGTATTCGATATTGATGTCGGAGGCGGCCTCAACGATATCCAAAATGATGTCGCACCCTTTCCGATGGCCGAAAGGGGCGTCTTTCTGATAGCGGGCGGCCCACCTCCTGTTACCGTCCGGGATGAGAGCGACATGCTTGGGAACTGAATCCGACAAGATCATGATACCTCCGCGGTCCGGGGCATGAGCGAGCGCTTTGTGATCGTCTGTTTGCGGTCGGGACCGACCGATATCAGCGAAATCGGCACTTCGCAGAGCGATTCAATCTTTTCGAGATAGCGTCTCGCGTTTTCAGGGAGGTCTTCATAGCAGGCGGCATTTTCTGTGGACGTTTTCCAGCCGGGGAGGGTTTCGTAAACAGGTTCGATCCTGTCCCAAAGGTGGATTTCGGATGGAGGATAATTAAGGATCCGGCCCTTGAGCTTATAAGAGACGCAGATCTTGATTTCGGCAAAATCGTCGAGAATGTCAAGCTTTGTCATAGCCAGGGATGTGAAACTGTTTATCCTGACAGAGGCTTTGGCCAGTACCGCGTCGAACCAGCCGATCCTTCTGTCTCTTCCTGTTGTGGTGCCCACTTCCCTTGCCGTGTCGAGGCTGAATCCCGGCGGGGATGTGAACTCTGTGGGGAACGGGCCGTTTCCGACGCGGGTGGTATAGAGCTTCATCACTCCTAAAATATGATCGATCGACGCGGGGCCGACCTCGGCTCCTGAACAAACGCCGGCAGCAGTTGTGTTCGACGAGGTGACATAAGGGTAGGTGCCTGAAGTGACGTCGAGAAATGTCCCTTGGGCCCCTTCGAATAAAATGGTTTTTTCAGAACGCGACGCTTCGGCTAAAAGAGGGTTGATATCGGCGATAAAGGGGCGGAGTTTTTCCGCCGCCCGGCGGCAGTCGGCAAGGACCTCGTCAAAGGGCAGAGGTTCTGTTTCGAAAAGCCTGGTCAGCTCTTCATTTTTAATCCTGAGCATGCGGCCGAGAAGCGAGTGAAAATGAACGGAATCTAAAAGATCGGACATCCTCACTCCCGAGCGCGACGCTTTATCTGCATAGCAGGGGCCGATGCCTCTTTTAGTCGTTCCGATGGCGTCATTGGCCTTTCTTTTCTCCTGCATGGCGTCGATCACTTTGTGATAGGGCATAATGACGTGGGCGTTTGGCGAGATCCAGAGCCTGCCGCTTAGGCTGATCCCCTTTTCTTCGAGCATCTTCATCTCCTGGATGAGGACAAACGGGTCGATGACAACTCCTGCTGCTATTGCGCATTGGGTGTGGGGGTGGAGTATGCCGGTTGGGATGAGATGAAGCTTGTATTCCTCCGAATCAAAAAGTATGGTATGACCGGCGTTGTTGCCTCCTTGAGCGCGGACAATCCAGTCGGATCTGCTAGCTAGAAGATCAATGACTTTTCCTTTGCCCTCGTCGCCCCATTGGGCGCCCACAACGATCATATTCGGCATAAGGCCTGCTTCCTTTAATCCGTTTTCAGTAATTTGATAAAAGCGTCTTGCGGGATTTTCACTTTCCCGATTCCCATCTCTTTCATTTTCTGTTTGCCTTTCTTCTGCTTTTCCCAGAGTTTCCGCTTGCGGCTGATGTCGCCGCCGTAGCATTTCGCTGTGACATTTTTTCCCATAGCCGAAAGGGTCTCGCGCGCGATGATTTTTCCTCCGATAGCGGCTTGGATCGGAACTTTAAATAGCTGGCGCGGGATGACATCTTTTAATTTAGCGCAAATCGAGCGTCCCTTGGCCAAGGCTTTCTCTTTATGTACCAAGCATGAGAACGCATCGACAGGCTCGTCGTTGACCCTGACTTCAAGTTTGACGATCTGGCTTTCTTCGTAGCCGTAAAACTCGTAGTCGAACGAGCCGAAGCCCCGAGTGATGGACTTTAACTTGTCGTTGTAGTCTGAGATCATTTCTGCAAGAGGCAGCCGGTAGGTGAGGAGGAGTCTGTGGGAATCGAGGGTTTCCGTGTGTTCGCATATGCCCCGCTTTTCCAGGCCTAAGTTCATGACGGCTCCGAGGTATTCATTCGGAGTGATGATGTGGGCCCGCACCCAGGGTTCTTCGACCCATTCGGTGATCGAGGGATCGGGATAGTGGACAGGATTGTCGACTTCTTTTTCCGTGCCGTCGGAAAGAGTGAATTTGTAAACCACGCTTGGCGCTGTCATGATAATATCGAGGCCGAATTCCCGCTGCAGCCTTTCAAAGATGATTTCTAGATGGAGCAGTCCCAAGAATCCGCATCGGAAGCCAAAGCCGAGGGCGTGGCTGCTTTCCTGTTCGATATGAAGAGCCGAGTCGTTGAGCTGCAGCTTGACCAGGGCGTCTCTTAGATTTTCATAATCGGATGATTCAATCGGATAGATTCCGGCAAAAACGACCGGCTTCATAAGTTCAAAGCCCGGAAGAGGCTCCGGAGCCGGCCTTTTTTTAAGTGTGATGGTGTCGCCGATTTTCACGTCGGAGGTGTTTTTAATGTTGCAGACAATGTAGCCCACTTCTCCCGGCAAAAGCTTATCGACGGGCTTTTGGCTCGGAACAAAGATGCCCGGTTCCAATACCTCGTACTCTTTTCCCGAAATCATCATTTGGATCGAATCTCTTTTTTTGAGCTCGCCGCTGATTACGCGCACATAGACCATCGCTCCCCGGTATATGTCGTAATGAGAGTCGAAAATCAGGGCTCTCAAATAATCGTCCTCCGGCTTTGCCGGTGGGGGGATGTCCCTGATGACACGTTCGAGGATTTCATCGGTTCCCGTGCCGAGTTTTGCCGAACAGCAAATCGCTTCCGAGGCGTCGATTCCGACTACATCTTCGATCTGGTGCCGTACATCTTCGATGTCGGCTGTCGGCAGGTCGACCTTGTTGATGACAGGGATGATCTCCAGATTTCTTTCCTCTGCCAGATGGACGTTGGCCATCGTCTGGGCCTGGACGCCCTGTCCGGCGTCGACGACTAAAAGGGCCCCTTCGCAGGCAGCCAGCGACCTGGAGACCTCGTAGGAAAAATCGACGTGTCCGGGTGTGTCGATCAGGTTGATCTGGTAGACCTCGCCATCCTTGGCCAGGTAAAACATTGTGACAGGGTGGGCTTTGATGGTAATGCCTCTTTCCCTCTCAAGATCCATATCGTCAAGAACTTGCTCCTGCATCTGCCTCTTTTGGAGCGTGTGGGTCTGCTCGAGAAGGCGGTCGGCAATGGTTGACTTGCCATGATCGATATGGGCGATAATACTGAAATTGCGGATTTTGCTTCGGTCGTAATGGAACATAGAGCTCATAATACCAAACTTGGGACTAATTCGCCAGCCTGATAAAAGGATGGTAAAAAAATATTTATTAAAAAATGCGGCCAAGAAGACTTGAACTTCCACCGAGATAATCTCGACAAGAACCTGAATCTTGCGCGTCTACCAATTCCGCCATGGCCGCGAGGATCTAATGAAAAGCTTGCCGAAGGTGGGACTCGAACCCACACCAGGTTGCCCTGAGCAGATTTTGAATCTACCGCGTCTACCGTTCCGCCACTTCGGCAAGAGGTAGAGTATAAGAAATTTCCTCAATTAAGCGAAAGGAAAAAAACGAAATGCGCTTATTCGAGGAGGTGGGCTGTCGTTTCGGGCGGGTGCTTGTACCAGCCCGGATCTTCATAGGTGTCGATCCCTTCGCGGACTTTGACGACTGTGAACATTCCCGACATTTCCAGGTTGCCGAATTGCGCCGGCACCCCCCAGGGGACGAAGTTGCGGGGGCGGGGCATTTGTCGGTGGTGTTCGGTGAACATACCGCCCATTCCCGTCTCTCCCATCGGCATGTAGCCTGGAATAAAACGCCTGATGCGGGCGGCGACATCGCTTTGGTCGACCCCGAGCATGTTGGCGCCGTGGCCCATGCCGTTCATGCCGGCGTGGTGGGTGATGTGGCAGTGCATCGCCCAGTCGCCGGGATTGTCTGCTATGAACTCGATTTCGCGGGTGGTTCCGACGGGGACGTTGATGGTCACATCGGACCATTGCGCCGACTTGGGGAGCCGTTTTCCCGCTCTCCAAAACTTATACAAACTTGCTCATAATTGAGCAAACTTGATCAATAAATTTTGGTCGATGACTATCACGTCATCGTTTGAATTTCTTGACGCTGCAACAGTGTTGCGGC
>SLFE01000257.1 GCA_007124415.1 Waddliaceae bacterium
AACTTGATTGTGACATCTCCCGAAGGCAAAGAAGCCAAAATTATCAAAAATCTGATTTCCCTCAGTGAAATGGCGCTGAAAAGGAAAAACTTTCACATCGCCCATGCCCTTTTTCTAGCGCTTTGCGACCATGATGTCGCCAGGCTGCCGGCAACTGAAAGCGTGATCAATAAAAATACCTCCTATAAAAAATTGGAAGCCTTATTTTCCCCCGAAAATCGTCAGAATTATTCTCGGGAATTAAACAGATCGAATAAACCTCCACTTCCCCTTATTACAAGTATTGCAGGCCAAATTGTTCAGGCGAAAGAAAATTCCGAAAAGAACAGGCAGGAAATGCTTATCGAACTTAAAACGGCATTTTTTAGAAGGCAAATCGCTTTGCTCGCTTCCAACCCTGCAATGGACAAGCCCCTTATGCTTCAAGACCGCAAATCCGATATTCTGATCGTTCACTCAAAAAGCGACGATATGCTGCTGCCCCCTCAGGACTACGAAGGCCCGACCCCTTGGCATGAATTAAGCCGCGAAGAAAAGAGAAGATTCTGTTCAGAGAAAAAATCGCCCCGCAAAGAACATTCTCTGCCATTCTGATTCGTGGTTGAAGAGAACGCTTAAAAATGTTATAATTTATTCCAAAACACTTTGTGGGTTTACCACACAAGGCCTTTAACCTTGAGAGAGCATGTCAGTCGATACCTCAGAAAAATTTTTATCCGCCGATTCCCATTATAAATACGGCTTTATCACCGATGTGGAGTCCGTAAGCATCCCCAAGGGCTTGAGCGAAGAAACGATCCGGAAAATCTCCGAAATCAAGGAAGAACCGCCCTTTTTGCTCGATTTCCGTCTTAAAGCCTATCGGAGATGGCTGGAAATGGAAGAGCCCGATTGGGCCAATGTCCAGCATCCCCCGATTGATTTTCAAAATATTACTTATTACTCGGCTCCTAAAACCAAGCCGAAGCTGGGAAGCCTGGATGAAGTGGACCCGGAAGTCTTGAGAACGTTCGAGAAGCTGGGCATCCCTCTCGACGAGCAAAAACGACTGGCGAACGTCGCCGTCGACATGGTCTTCGACTCGGTCTCGATCGGAACGACATTCAAGAAAAAACTTGACGACGCCGGCGTCGTTCTCTGCTCGATTTCAGAGGCTGTCCAAAAATACCCAGAAATTGTGGAAAAATACCTCGGCAGCGTCGTCCCCATCGGCGACAACTATTTCGCGGCGCTTAACTCGGCTGTCTTTACCGACGGCTCTTTCGTCTTCGTGCCGAAAGGGGTCAAGTGCCCGATGGAGCTGTCGACCTATTTCCGCATCAACGACAAAGAGTCGGGGCAGTTTGAAAGGACGCTGATCGTCGCCGAAGAGGGCTCCGATGTCAGCTATCTGGAAGGGTGCACAGCTCCTGCCTACGACAACAACCAGCTCCACGCCGCCGTCGTTGAACTGATCGCCATGGACAATGCCGAAATCCGCTACGCGACTGTCCAGAACTGGTATGCGGGCGACAAAAAGACCGGCGAAGGGGGCGTTTACAACTTTGTCACCAAGCGGGGGCGATGCCAAGGGATCAATTCGAAAATCTCGTGGAAGCAGGTCGAAGTGGGCGCTGCCATCACCTGGAAATATCCGAGCTGCATCCTGCAGGGAGACAATTCCGTCGGCGAATTTTACTCGGTCGCTTTGACAAACGGCAAAATGCAGGCCGACACGGGAACTAAGATGATCCATATCGGCAAAAACACCCGGTCGACTATCGTATCGAAAGGGATATCGGCCGACCAATCGCACAACAGCTACCGCGGTTTGGTCAAAGTCGCGCCGAAGGCTGAAGGGGCCAGAAATTACACGCAATGCGACTCGATGCTTGTCGGCAACGATTGTTCGGCCAACACCTTCCCCTACATCGAAGTGGGCAACCATAGCAGCGAAGTCGAGCATGAAGCGTCGACATCGAAAATCAACGAAGAACAGCTCTTTTACTTCATGTCGCGGGGCATTTCCCAGGAAGACGCGGTCAATATGATCGTCAGCGGCTTCTGCAAGGACGTCATCGAGGAACTTCCCTTGGAGTTTGCCGCCGAGGCCCGCCAGCTCCTGGCTCTAAAATTAGAAAATTCAGTGGGATAATTATGCTAAAAATAATAAATTTAACCGTCGCAATAGACGGCAAAGAAATCATCAAGGGATTCAATCTCGAGGTCAAGCCGGGTGAGATCCACGCGATCATGGGCCCCAACGGCGCGGGGAAATCCACGCTGGCCAAAGTCCTGTCCGGCCACCCCGCCTACGAGGTGACTGAAGGGGAAATCTGGTTCAAAGGGCAAGACCTTCTCGAAATGGAACCTGAAGAAAGGGCTCATGCGGGACTTTTCATGAGCTTTCAGTACCCCATAGAAATTCCGGGCGTGAGCAATGTCGATTTCTTAAGAACCGCCTACAATTTCAAGCTCAAGGCCGAAGGAAAAACCGAGCTGACAGATGATGAGTTCAACAAGCTCATC
>SLFE01000083.1 GCA_007124415.1 Waddliaceae bacterium
ATGGCTACGAGCTTAAAAAAGTTCTCCCGATGTTTCTCATGCTTTTCTTTATCGTATTCAATTATACGATTTTAAGAGACACGAAAGACACCCTGGTAGTCAACGAGGCCGGCGCGGCCGCCATCCCATTCCTAAAGTTATGGGGGGTTGTCCCGGGCGCTGTTATTTTTATGATAATCTATTCAAAGCTTAGCAACATTCTCACCAAAGAGAAGCTGTTTTACGCTGCCATCACACCGTTCATTGTCTTTTTCGCTTTATTCGCCGTAGTCATTTATCCCTTTAAGGAATATCTAGAGCCTGTTGCCCTGACAAACGCGATGGAAAATTACTTCCAATGGGAAGGACTGAACTACTTCATCGCCTGCCTGAGACACTGGCCGGCATCTCTTTTCTACATCCTGTCGGAACTTTGGGGAAGCGCCTGCGTCTCCCTTCTTTTCTGGGGATTTGCCAATGACATCACCAAAGTCAAAGAGTCAAAGAGATTTTACTCAGTGTTTTTGATCGGCGCCAACGTCGCACTTCTTTTCTCCGGCCCCTTGATTTACTTCTTTTCCTGGCTGACAAGAGAAGCTCCCGCCGGCACCGACCCCTACATCCGCGCCAACTACTGGATGATGGGAATGGTCGTCACCGCAGGACTTCTGACAATGTGGCTCTACAAGTACGTGAACGACAAAGTACTGACCGATCCGCGCTTCATGGCTAAAGAAGAAGAGAAAAAGGCCAAGAAGGAAAAACCGAAAATGGGTCTTATGGAAAGCTTTATCTACCTCGCCAAGTCGCCCTACATCCTATGTCTGGCCACCCTGGTGATGGCATACGGCATCTCCATCAACGTTGTCGAACTGACCTGGAAGTCGCAGCTTAAAATTCAGTACCCTCTGAAAAACGACTATCAGGCTTTCATGGGAATGTTTTCGTTCTGCACAGGACTTGTCACCATTCTGATGCTGATGTTTGTCAGCGGCAACCTGATCCGCAAAAAAGGCTGGGGCTTTGCCGCTCTTGTCACTCCGACAGTCCTGTGCCTCACAGGCGTGGCCTTTTTTGCCTTCATCATCTTCAGGGACACCCTGGCAGGCCCCATAGCCGCCATGGGCACCAACCCCGTCATGCTGGCCGTGATCATCGGGATGGTGCAGAATATTATGAGCAAATCCTCTAAATATTCCCTATTCGACCCGACCAAGGAGATGGCCTACATTCCTCTCGACCAAGAACAAAAGGTTAAAGGTAAAGCCGCTATCGACGTCGTAGGAGCCCGTCTCGGCAAATCGGGAGGCGCCTTCGTCCAGATGGTTCTGATCCTGATTCTCGGCGGCATCACATCCAGCTTTATCTACTTTGTGGCGGCAATTTTCATGCTCGTCATCGGAGGCTGGATGATGGCCACAATCGCACTCAACAAAAAGTTTGTCGCACTCACTTCCGAAAGCGAAGAGGACAAAGCGAAAGACGTGGAAGAAGCTGCCGGCGAACCGGCCCTGGCCCCCGCGAAATCGTAGGCAAACTCGAATGTTTGAAAAACGGCAGTTCTTAAAAGCTGCCGTTTTTTTTACCTATGGGGAACGGTTGAAAAGTCCAGAAATTCATCCAAACTCGTTTTCTATAGACAAGCCATACTTATTCTGTTAAAATTTTCTATTATTTAAGCGAACTAAACTGAAGGGAATTTGATTCATGGAAAAGCAAAAACGCTGGCAATTTTGGCTTATTATCGCGGTGCTTGCCGTAACAGTATACAGCATCCTTCCGACGATATTTTGGTATTCTAAGCCTCTCAATCAGGAAATCGGCCCGGAAAGAGCGAAACAAGTCGCCATGCAGGCTGTCGAACGGGTCAACAGCCTCGAACAAGAAGCCGTCGACTGGATTCACTCCTATAGCGGCAATTTGGGAATTAAGCCGAAATCGGTCGAAGTTGACGAGGACTCTCCGAGATTCATCTACGTCCGATTCGATGCCGAGCGGGACGCCCGCGTTTTCGCTCGCTTCTTTAATGCCGCCGGCAGCGGAATTTCCTTCGTTCCCGCCCAGCTTCAGCTCGCCCGGAACAACGCGAAAGACATACCCAGGGAAAACGGTCTTTACTCCATCACAGTCGAAAGAAACATCGGCATCCGGCTGGATCCGGACAACGTGGACAACCTCTTCACCTTCTCCAAAAAAATGACCGAAGACCGCGACATCGTCCCTTTTTACCGCGATCTGGTCTATTCAAGGGTCCTTGAAGTCGCCAAGGGAATTGTCGGGCCAAGCCTGCAAGCCAAAAAGGCCGCGGCCATCGTGGAACTACCGAAAGACCAAAGGCTCAACGACTTCGGCGTCGCTTTAGCCAAGGAAATCAACAATATTACGCAAACTTTCGGCGCAGACAGCCCGATAGCCGGCCGCTATTTTGCAAGCTACACGCTGATCGACAAGCCCAACAAATCCGAATTCATCCAGCAGTTCACAGCGAAACTTCAATCCATTAAAGATGAAATCGAAAAAG
>SLFE01000096.1 GCA_007124415.1 Waddliaceae bacterium
AGTCGAAAATAAATTGGAACTATCTACCGCTATCACCAATTTAGAAAGGCTAAAAGATCTGCCTGTAAACACCTATTTTGAAGCTAACCTTGGAACAGGGGAGCTCAATTATGATCGTAATTGGGTTTTTTATGCCAGCACATTAGAAGATGTTGTCGAGCTCGTTGATCGGACCTTTAGAAACACAATGACGAGTCCCGACCCGAAAATCAGAAGCCTTGTTGCCGACGCTTTTTTAAAATTAAGAAGACTGGTAGAAACCTATAGCAATTTTGGAGATAAGGCCAAGGTTGAATTTCAAAATATTGAAAATAAAGTCAAACCATATGCGAAAATCGAACTGAACAATCGTTATAATGCCATACTCACCGGCAAAAGCGTCAATCCTATTTTGAATATACAGCGAAGCGCCTCCTGTTTCAGATTAAGCGATTATCAAGTCAACGGTATTGTAAATACTCTTCATTCAACACTGCGTCAAAAAAAACATTTGAGTCCTAAAATGCAAGAGCTCCAGAAGGTCTTGGAGAATTTTCAGCAAAAAGACAATCAAGTTAAAGAAAAGGCTAGGATGAGACAGGAGAAAAGCCTTTTGGAAATGCGTATTCAGGAAGCGCTTCAAGACTTGAAAAAAACAGATAAGCCCGATGAAACGAATCTTAAAAAACGGGGACGGGATTTGCCGGGAAGCAATCGCATTATGCACGCAACGCCTGAAGAAATAACGCAACAAAGGCAGAGTTTGAGAAAAGTCAATCCAAACAGGCAGGTTTCTGATAGCCATGAGTTGATTACCACCTTGGAAAATGCATTAGAGGCTATCAGGCATGCTGTCGGGTCGGACGATTCAGGCAGCGAAAGTGATACAGATGGCTGCTCTGAAGTCTGTGAAGAGTGGGAAACCGATTCCGAGCTGGAAGATCTCATAACTTTTGAGTACATTAGCGACGGCGAAACGGACCTGGTCGCCAAAGAAGGAGAATAATTCCTAATGCGACCACGATCCCGCCCGGATAAGTGAGACGGTATCGGGCGGGATCGTAATTGACGACTAGCTGCACGCTTTTTGCCCTTTCTTTGTCCTTGGAGTGTATGCCTGCCAGGTAAAAGCGGTATCCGTCCCAAGTTTCATACACATAATTCATGCTCAAGGTCGCCTCGCGGGGATCATCGCCATTTAAACCGGAAACAATAATGTCGGCCTCGTAGCTAAAGGGGGCGTTTGAGCCGGGATAGCGATGCTCTCTTGCCGTTCTAAGCCTGATGTGATAGGGGAGTTGCTGAAATTCAGGCCTGAAATGCATGAGATATTTGTGATCCGAAACTGGCCATTTAAGACCGAGGCCGTAACGGTCAAAGCCTGCAGGTACTGTGAGGCCATCTTTAAACCGGACCATAATCAGAGGCAGATTTTCTTCGAGTTTGGTCGATGGCGTCTCCGGAAGGTACTCGGGAGTAACTGGAAATTCGAATCGTGAATCATTTTTGTTATTCTCTTCAGGGGGAATCAAATTTTTTAAATGTATGCCATAAGCCCGCAGGATAATTGTTAAGATGCGAGCCTTTTCTTCTGTGGATAGATCAGCAATATCCGGGGGATCCGGAAGATCGGAACCGATCAAAAAAAGCTGTTCGATAATGGTCTGTTCATAAGTCCGTTCAGGCTGGTCTTTAGACAGCAGATATTTCCACGGAGGATCATCAAGAGACACATTTTTTAAATCGAGAAGAAGGGTGGAAGAGAAAAACCCGCTCTTTAAATCTTCTGAAGAGATTGAAGACCAGTCAATCCGCTCCAGCAGCTTTTGGTTTTCCCTTGTTAAGGAATAGTTTTGGGGCAGTATCCAGCAATTTGCCCGATCCCACTCTGAAAGGAAGCCGATGCATTTTTCAGGAAAATAATTTTGAGAACACCCGGTCCGAATCAGCTCCAAAGGGGGAGACAGCTTCGAGGACTGGCTCAAGATCCGGCGGAGCGCTTCTTTATGGCAAAATTCTTTCTCCATTCCGCTCTCAGGAGAGATGAACGATGGAAGCGTACTGAGCATATAGACGCCTCCGAAACCTTTGTCATAGACAGCAAGTCCGGAAAGCTCTTCCCTTTTGATGCGGCATGAACGATCAATTGTAGCGAGTTGATAATTTCCACCGGTATCTTCGGCTATAAGGGCAGTCAGAGGATGTTTAAATTCGATTATTTCGGAAGGGGATCCTCGCAAGTGGTCGTTGTAATTTAGCGTCATCAAACTCATAGGTCCTTCCAGCGGGACTTCCAGGCTAGTGCCGGCTGTAATCGATCCGTTCTTATAATGAAAAGAATATCGGGAGTCCTGAACAGGCCTTTCCTCAATCACTACGCCCTCATTCCGATCGATTATCTTGACCTTGAGATCATTGAATAGTTCTTTTTCTAATGCCTTTTCGAAGTCGCCCTTGTCTACTTTGACCACTCTCCATCCGGCAGGGCCGACCGGCCACACCTTCAATTTTGTCTTGTGGTGCGGGTAAAATCCGGCGATTTCAATATAGTCATTATTCGGAACTTGCCATCGTTTGCTCAAGGGGTAGGTTTCAACATTGCCGTTTTTGTCTTCAAGGGAAAGCACATAGGAATCAGGAATTAAAATTTCCTCGCTGCCGCTTCCTTCAACTATCAGCATTTGTCCTTGAGTCCCGTAGTGCGCCTTGATCAATGATCCCCCAAGGATCATCAGAAGTCCGAGATGAGTCAGAAGAAAAGGAACATGCCTGAATTTAAACGGCCACCTTCTCAAGGCAGCGAATAGGATATTGACAAACATCATCCATAAAAGACCTGTAAAAACAGGATTGCCGTAGGTGAATCGCTCTGCAAATAAGTGCGACTCGGTGTAGGATTCAATGATTGTTCCCGCAGAAACAAAAACAATCAAACAAAGGAGTATTGATACGGCAAAATGGACGCTCCCAAAAAAATGAAATAAAAATCGAGTCAGCTTCATCTCGGTATCTCTTGAATCAATTCGAAAGACATTGCAAAATCATGGATTTCTCTCCGATGTTTCGACAGCTTCTCGTGCGGGCCGACAGCTTTTATCGTGTAGTCGGCCTTCATTTCATCGTGAAGATTTTGGTTGCCCGGCAGCTTTTGGCGATGCCCCGCATCCAGCTGCATCGCCCACGCCAGGCAATTTTTGCACTCAAATTGAAGCCCGGCAAAGCCTCCGTGCGAACAGGAGCTGATATTCATGCACTTAGGGTCGCAATCCTTCATTTGTCCTCTCCATCGCGCGATTTGCGCGGCCGGAGGGATGCGAATGCCGGGAAAATTGTGTACGGTAATGACAATCCCATCGCTTAGGCGGTACTCGACGAGAGGTTGAGTCGTATCGGCAACGGAGTCCTTATCAGGGTCGTGCCGGGTCCATTCCGCCGGCACAAGGGCACGGTAGACCGGGTGGCAGCTCCTGCCATTTATCTTTTGCCAATGGACCTTAAAATCCTTGTCTGGCCCATTGCATCCCCATAAGAATAAGAGGACAAGCCACCATGTCGTTGAGTTTAGGTTCATAAGATGTGTATATTAGCAAAAGTTTCTTTAAATTTCCCCTTTAAATTTAACCCTGGCTTCAGTACAACGAGGATGTAAACTCCAACCGGTTAAATCACTTATGGGTCTTGAAGGTTTCATACAATCAGGTTTTGCAAATCCTGAGCTCTATGAGCAAATGTATGCTAAATATTTGGAGGATCCGGGCAGCGTTCATTCTTCCTGGCGATTTGTATTCGAAAATTTTGAGAAAGAGCCTGAAGCGCCGATGCTCCCTTCGCCTGTTCCGATTCCCCAGAAGGTTCCCGAGCAGCCTTTGCCCCGCCCCCAGGCCGACGCGATGCCGGATATCAGAATTTACAATCTCATTCACGCCTATCGGGTTCACGGACATTTGCTGGCCAAGATTAATCCCATACAGGCCAAGGAACATTCAGAGCCTGACGAGCTGAAACTAGCCAATCTAGGATTTTACGAGTCCGAACTTTCCATGGAGTTTCCAACATGCGGCATAACCAATGAGGAATTTCTTCCGCTCAGAGACATTATTACGATTCTCAGGGAAATTTACTGCTCCAACATCGGCATAGAATATAAGGACAGGCATAGTCCAGAACTAGAACACTGGCTGCAAAGCCGTATAGAGCCGTCAAGATGTCAAATAGAGCTGTCGATCAATGAAAAGCAAATGATTCTTCAGCACCTGAACAAATCAGGTCTTTTCGAATGGTTTTTACAAACGAAATATGTCGGGCAAAAACGGTTTTCTCTTGAGGGAGGCGAGACTTTGATCCCTATTTTTGCCTCCATAATTGAAAAGGGCTCGCAGTTGGGAATGAATGAATTTGTCGTCGGCATGGCGCATAGGGGAAGGTTGAATGTCCTTTGCAACATATTGAACAAGTCCTATGAGAACATTTTCTCCGAATTTGAAGATTATTATATTCCTGAAGCTTTAGAGGGAAGCGGCGACGTTAAATACCACAAAGGCTTCTCATCGGAAATCACCTCGGCATCGGGTGAAAAAATAAAAATCTTTTTGTGTCCTAATCCAAGCCATTTGGAATCTGTCTGTCCTGTTGTCGAGGGGAAAGTGAGAGCCAGGCAGACAAAATACAATGATGCAGAACTTAGGGAAAAATATGTTCCCATTCTTGTGCACGGGGATGCGGCCCTGACGGGGCAGGGGGTCGTTTACGAGACCATGCAGATGAGTCAACTAAGAGGGTATGAAACAGGCGGGACCATACACATCGTTATCAATAACCAAATCGGTTTTACCACAATTCCCGAAGACGCCCGGTCTACCCATTACTGCACTGATATAGCCAAAACATTCGGAGCGCCCGTCTTCCACGTCAATGCCGAAAATCCCGAAGCCTGCATATACGCGACAAACCTGGCCATCGAACTCAGGCAAAAATTTCATTGCGATGTTTTCATTGACCTCAACTGTTATCGAAAATACGGGCACAACGAAGGTGACGAGCCCGCCTTTACCCAACCACTGGAATATGCGCAGATACGCAGCAAAAAATCCATCCGTGAGATTTATCGCGACCAACTCCTTCATGAAGGCGTTCTCGAAAAATATCTCGCCGAAGAGTTGGAAGAAGAATTTAAAAAGGGGCTTAAGGAGGCGTTGAAAAAAGTCAAAGAGATCGAACCCCGCCCCCACCCCGAGGAACAAACCGACTCAAAGGAAGAGGATTTATTTAAAAAAGTCGATTCTTCGGTTCCTGCAAAAACATTAAAAGACTGCGCAGAGGCCATATCCAAGATTCCCTCGGATTTCAACCCGCACAAAAAATTAAAACAGTTAATCAAAAGCCGCGAAGCCATGATTCTTGAAGGCAAACCCATCGATTGGGGCATGGCTGAGCTGATGGCCTACGCCACCTTGCTGCAAGAGGGAACCCATATCAGGATATCCGGACAAGACTCATGCCGCGGAACCTTCAGCCATCGGCATGCCATATGGATGGATCAAAAAGAAGAGCGCGAATACTACCCCTTGAAGCATATATCGGCTAATCAGGGACATTTTGACATTTACAACTCGCTGCTATCCGAGTATGCCGTCCTGGGATATGAATATGGATTTAGCGTCAGCTATAGAGACGCTTTGGTGATATGGGAGGCTCAGTTCGGGGATTTTAGCAACGGCGCTCAAATTATCATCGATCAATATCTGGCTCCAGGGGAGCAGAAATGGGGGCAGCATTCCAATCTAGTTTTGTATCTTCCTCATGGTTATGAAGGGCAAGGTCCCGAGCACTCATCGGCGCGGATGGAGAGATATCTCGTCCTTTGCGGCGAAGACAACATGACTCTTGTCAATCCGACAACGCCTGCGCAAATGTTTCATTTAATTCGCCGCCATATGCTGATTCCTTCGCAAGTTCCCCTTATAGTTTTTACGCCGAAAGGGCTGCTGCGCCATCCTGAATGCACAAGCGATGTCGACGAATTGGCGCATGGGAGATTTGAGGAAGTTCTTGACGATCCCAATCCGCCGCGAAAAACGACCCGTCTTGCCATTTGCAGCGGGCGCATTTATTACGATCTTATTGAAGAGAGAAAGAAGAGAAAAGCCGATGATATTGCATTTATAAGAATTGAACAGTTGTATCCTCTTCATACCGACCGTTTAAGGGAAATCATCGGGAATTATCCGAACATTGAAGAATTCTTATGGGTTCAAGAAGAGCCGTCCAATATGGGCGCCTGGCATCAGCTACGCCCTCAGATCAACCGGCTGCTGCCTCAAAACAAGAGGCTGCTTTATGTCGGCAGGAACCGATCGGCATCGCCGGCAACAGGGTCGCACCGCCGTCATGAACAGCAGCACGCCGCAATTTTAAAAGGGGTGTTCCCTGGCGGCGAGAAGCTAGATGTAAATGTGAATTTGATGCAAAGGGTTTAAACATGAAAGTTGAAATTAAAGTCCCTAACATGGGCGAGTCGATATCGGAAGCGACCGTAGGAGAAATCATCAAGGAGTCGGGAACGAAGGTGTCGACAGACGATGAAGTATTAGAACTTGAGACCGACAAAGTCAATCAAGTCCTCTATGCCCCAGATTCGGGAGTGTTGACATTGAACGTCAATGTTGAGGACACCGTTAAAATCGGCCAGGTTATCGGACATGTCGATACCGAAGGAAAGGGGGAGGAAAAAAAGCCCGAAAAGAAAGAGGAGTCTAAGGGAAAACCTAAAGAAGAAAAAGAAGAGCCTAAAGAAGAAAAAGAAGAGCCTAAAGAAGAAAAAGAACAACCCAAAGAAACGCCGCCTGACATGGGCGGGGTTCGAAGTCAGGCTCAAGACTTTATTAGAGAAATCAAGGACGAAAAAGCCTTTCCCGCACCCATGCCCAGAGGTGAAAGGGAGAGCCGCAAGCGGATGTCGAGGATACGGAAAGTGATTGCCGGACGTCTTGTGGAGGCGCAGCAGTCCACAGCGATGCTGACCACCTTTAATGAAATCGACATGACAGCCGTCATGGAGCTTCGGGAAAAGTATAAAGAAGCATTTTTGAAGCGGTATGGAGTCAAGCTGGGCTTTATGTCTTTTTTTGTTAAAGCCTGCGTCTCCGCGCTTCAGCATTTCCCGGGAATCAACTCCTATATCGACGGCGAAGAGATCGTGCGGAGGCATTACTACGACATCGGAATCGCTGTTGGAACGGATAGAGGCCTTGTCGTTCCAGTTGTAAAAGGATGCGACGCTCTCACTTTTGCCGATATTGAATCAAATATAAACGACTATGCAGCCAAGGCAAAGGATGGCTCCCTGCAGGTCGACGATCTTAAAGGGGGCGGCTTCACCATTACCAACGGCGGCATCTACGGATCGCTTCTTTCGACGCCGATTTTAAACCCTCCGCAGAGCGGTATTTTGGGGATGCATAAAATTGAAAAGAGACCAATTGTTATAGGGGATGAAATCGTTGTCAGACCTATGATGTACGTCGCTTTGAGCTACGACCATCGCATTGTTGACGGCAAGGAGGCGGTATCGTTTCTTGTTCATGTCAAAAACTGTCTCGAGGATCCCGCAAGACTGATTTTAGAGGTATAACATGTATGATGTCGCAATAATCGGATCCGGACCAGGCGGCTATGTTGCCGCAATAAGAGCGGCTCAGCTAGGTTTGAAAACAGCTATTGTAGAAAAATGGGACACTTTAGGCGGCACCTGCCTGAATATCGGATGCATACCTTCAAAGGCCCTTCTCCATTCATCGGAATTGTACGAAAAACTTTCCAAGCAGGGAAAAGAGCACGGCATCGACCATTCCAAGCTTTCGGTCGATTTTGAGCGGATGAGCAAGCGTAAAGATGAAGTTGTGAAAAGCCTTGTAGAGGGCGTTGCCGGGCTGATGAAGAAAAACAAGATTGATGTTTTTCAGGGAGAGGGATCATTTGTCGACGCAAATACAATCTCTGTCGGCAATGACAAAGTAAAGGCGAAAAGTATCATCATCGCCACAGGATCCGAGCCCGCCTCCTTGCCTTTTCTTTCGATTGATGAAGAGAAAATTGTCTCTTCTACAGGCGCGCTGGCCTTGAAGGAAGTTCCTAAAAGGATGGTCGTGATTGGCGCCGGGGTGATCGGAGTCGAGCTTGCTTCGGTTTATAACCGGTTGGGAAGCGAAGTCAACATTGTAGAAATGCTCGACCATATCTGTCCTGCAATGGATAAAGACGTTAGCAAAACTCTTCTGCAAATTCTCAAAAAACAAGGGCTGAAATTTCACATGTCAACCATGTGCAAAGAGGCCGATGCGGGCAAAAAAGAAATCAAACTCACCCTTGACAAGGGCGATCCGCTCAAGGCCGATGTTGTTCTTGTCGCCGTTGGAAGAAAGCCCTACACCAAAAGCTTGGGGCTTGAAAATATAAGCATTGAAACAACTAAACAGGGTTTTATTCCCGTGGACGGCAATTTCAGGACCAAGCATCCCCATATTTATGCCGTCGGCGACGTTATTGAGGGAGTTATGCTCGCGCATAAGGCCTCCGAAGAAGGGGCATCAGTAGCTGAAATCATCGCGGGAAAAAATCCTCACGTTGATTACATGACGGTTCCCAATGTAATTTATACGCACCCCGAAGCCGCTGCTGTGGGACTTACCGAACAGGAGGCCGAAGAAGCCGGCCTTGATCTTATAGTTGGAAAATATCAATTCAAAGGCAATGGCAGAGCCCGTTGCGCGGGAGAGACGGACGGTTTTGTTAAAATTATCGGAGAGAAAAAGAAAGGACTGGTGCTTGGCATGCACATAGTGGGCGCTAGTGCCTCAGAACTTATTTCCGAAGGGATGGTTGCCATCGCCAAAAGAGCTACAGTTGAAGAGCTGGCTGCAGCACCTCAGGCTCATCCGACAATGAGCGAGGCTATAAAAGAGGCTGCGCTCAATGCCCTTGGCAGAACCATTCATGCCTGATTATACCATTTATCAAAAATAAATTTTACTTCTAGCTACGTCGAGCAACCACTGCTTTTCATCAGTAGCCGTGGGATGTGCCGCACCCGCAGGATGACTTGACGTTGCGATTGCTGATTTTGAAGCCGGAACCCTGCAGGCCGTCAATATAGTCGATTTCCGAGCCCAGTAGACGGTCCATCATTGATTTTTTTATATGAATTTCTATTCCTTGCGAGACGATGGTCTCGTCATCTTCTCTAGCTTTTTCGGAATAATCCAGGACATATTCAAAGCCGTTGCAACCGGCCATTTTTTCATCAAATCGGATGCCCCAGCCCTGTTTCCCTTCCGAATCGAGAATTGAGAGGTATTTTTTTGCTGCCCGAGGAGTGATTGTGATCGTAGAATGATCGACTTTTTCGTCCAGCAAGTCATTTAGTTTTGCGACAAGGCGGTTGATTTCATCGTCCGTTTTTCCATGGCCATACATCCCTTGCTCGAGGGTCTCCCAAGTAGCAGCATGGCAGCCGATGCAATGCAGGCCGGCGTTGGTGATCTCTTGCGACAACCGCTGCGCCTTGTTGGGGAACATCCCCAGTATTGAATCAATGGTCATTTGCCGACTGATTTTTACTTTTGCTTCTTGAGCCATAATATTTAAAACCTGATAGTTACGTTTCCGCTTTTAATGTGGCACTGGCAGGCGAGCCTCTCGTCTGTAACTCCGGGACCTAGAAAATCTTCTTCTTCCTGCGTCTGGTCTGTGAGATTTTGCTCGCCTTCAACGATTTCAATCACACATGTCCCGCAAACTCCTTCG
>SLFE01000151.1 GCA_007124415.1 Waddliaceae bacterium
CGGTCAGGACTTGATTGACAAGTCCCCGGTTTTTATGCAGAAAATGCTTATTCGTTTGTGGGTCGTATGTGAATATTCCGGCTGCGTCTTGCCCGCGGTGCTGCAGCTGGATCATGCTTTGATAAATCCATTCGGCTACCGGCTCTTCATCTATGATTGCGATGATCCCGCACACTCTTTAACCTCCTCGCTTATCATTGCCTGTCCGGCAATATCCCGTCTATAGTGGGCGTCTGTAAACGATATTTTGACAACGCCTTTGTAGGCCTTATCCACAGCTTCGTTTAAATTTTGTCCGATTCCTGCGACGCCTACAACTCTTCCGCCTGCTGTCACGACTTGCCCCCGATCATCGACAGCTGTGCCTGCGTGGTAGATATTTATGGATTCATCCTGATTGAAAGCGTCAATATTTTCTATGTCATAGCCCGTTTGGTAGGCATGGGGATAACCGCCGGAGCACATGACCACGACGCAGGCTGAACCCGGATTCCATACTATGTCGATTTCTTTAAGGCAGCCGCGGCAGCACGCCAGCATAATTTGGGCCAGATCGCTTTCAAGCAAGGGAAGGACGGCTTGGGCCTCGGGGTCGCCGAAGCGGCAATTGTATTCGAGCACCTTTGGTCCGTCGTTTGTTAAAATGATTCCAAAATATAAAACGCCTTGATATACAATCTCTTCTGCCTTCAGCCCCCGGCTTGTCGGGTGGATGATTTCCTCTGTGATGGTTTTCATGATGTCTTCAGTGACGAAGGGAGCTGGGGCATAGGCGCCGACTCCTCCGGTATTGGGGCCGGCATCATTTTCAAGGAGCCTTTTGTGGTCCTGAGAAGGGAGCATCGGAATCATTGTATTGCCGTCGCAAAATGCCAGAAGCGAACATTCCGGCCCCTTCAGCAACTTTTCGATGACGATTTCGTTGCATGCGGCTCCGTACCTTTTTTGTTCGAAAAGAATTTTGACAGCTTCTTCTGCAGTTCCGCGCGACTTGCAAACCATGACCCCTTTTCCGGCGGTGAGTCCGTAAGGTTTAAGGACTACGCCTTGCCACTCGTCAAAATATTTATCGATAATGGCGCGAGCCTCTACAGCGCTGCGGCATATTTCAAAAGGAGCTGTTGGGATATCGTGGCGTCCCATGAATTTTTTTGCGAATATTTTACTGCTCTCGAGTTTGGTCGCGTGTTTTCTCGGTCCGAAAAGAGTGAGTCCGCGGTTTGAGAAGATGTCTTTGATCCCCTTGGCCAAAAAGTCTTCCGGTCCTGCAACGGTCAGATCTATCCCTTTGTCTTCCACAAAATCGGCAACTTCGTCGAAATTGTTTAAATCGACTTTTTCAGGAGGAGTGAATTTTTTTGTTCCTGCATTTCCGGGAAGCGAAAAGACTGTGTGCCCTTGCCTTGAAAAAGTTTGGCATAATACGTGCTCGCGGCCTCCCGATCCAATAACAAGCACCTTCATGATTGCCCCTCCAGAATCCTCAATGCTGCCAATGCCGCATTTCCCGGATCGACAACTGTCATGACAGGAACCTGGCTCGGCATTTGCAGCGACGAGTGGATGTTGACGAGATAGTCGCTATGGTCTTTGAATGGGGGGCAGGCGATAACGGGCCATTTTGTATTGGCCGCGACAACGCCTGATAAGGCGTTGCTCCTTCCCGCTATGGTTATAAAAACGACAGGTTCCAGGGATTGATTCAATTGTTCGATTAAATCGACGACTTTTAAGGTGTTCTTGTGCGCAGAAGCTGTTAAGACGTTGTAGGGCAGACCCTGCTTGTCAAATGTTTTCGTAATCTTTTCGGCATGGGGCAAATCCTTGTCGCTTCCTAAAATAAGCTGACAGAATGTTCCCTTGATGAGGTGCTGGCTTTTTAGATTTCCGACAAGCCTCGCGTGGGCATTTGACTCTCCGCTTTCCGGCGCTTCTCCGGTAATGGCCCGGCACACGTCTAGATACCCTTTTCTGATTTCCTCTATTGTCTTTTTCGGCAGGCTGGGGATATCCCCGTCGCCTGTGAATCCCAAGCCGCGGCCCCACTGTCTGACAAATTCTTTATCCGGAAAGCGTATCTGTTTTTTTTCGCGCTCGCTTGTAAACCAATAACGTGAGGAATCGGGCGTGTGAATTTCGTCGATTAAGATCAGTTTTCCGTCGCTGTCAAGGCCGAATTCGTATTTAGTGTCGACAAGGATCAGTCCTCTTTTACCGACGATTTCCTGTCCTCGCTTAAAAAGTCTTAATGAGATCGCTTCCATCTCGTTCCAGTGATCTTCGGAGACGATTCCGCTGCTTATCAGTTCCTCTTTAGTGATATCTTCATCATGGCCTTTTTCGCTTTTTGTCGTGGGGGTGACAATCGGATGGGGGAGGGGGTCGTTTTCCTTGAGTCCGTCGGGAATGGGAATTCCGCACTTTTCCCGCTTGCCTGACTGATAGTCGCGCCACATAGACCCGGCGAGGTATCCTCGAACAATCATTTCGACCATAATCGGACGGCATTTTTTCACGACCATTACATTCGGGTCGGGGTAGGAAATGAGATGGTTGGAAATGATGTCTTTTGTCTGCTCGAACCAAAATCGCGAAATTTGGTTGAGGATGCTTCCTTTATCGGGAATGGCCTCGTTAAGGATGCGATCGAAGATGGAAATCCTGTCGCTCGTGATCAAAGTGAGCGATTCTCCGTTCTCGTAGATGTCTCTTACCTTCCCCTTTTTGGGGATGCCTAGTTCGGGAATAAATGTATGGGATAATGCGCTGTTTGGCATAAAATTGACTCCTATTAGTGTGAAAAATATCTTTTACCTGTAAAAATCATGCACATGCCGAGTTCGTCGGCAGTTTTGATAACCTGCTGATCTCTTTTAGAGCCTCCCGGTTGTATGCAATATTTCAAACCGAATTTTGCTGCGCTGCGGATGCTGTCGTCAAAGGGAA
The DNA here is from genome assembly GCA_007124415.1 of Waddliaceae bacterium. Taxonomy (GTDB): domain Bacteria; phylum Chlamydiota; class Chlamydiia; order Chlamydiales; family SLFE01; genus SLFE01. The sequence continues at coordinate 2,947 of SLFE01000151.1, forward strand.
AAAAGCCGTCGCTTGCCATCACGCATTTTGACAGGTCGGCGAGAGGGTCATACTCTGTATTGCCTTCATTTTCTCTTTGGAGGTTTTCAATAGCGCGCGGTATTGCGAGCCTTTCCAGACAATCGACACGGTTTGGCTGTCCGGCGCCGATTCCTAAAAGTTGAAATTCTTCTTCTCCGACTTCACGGGCTATGGCAATTGTATTCGATTTGGCAAAGTTGACGGCTGAGATGGCAAACTGAAAGAGCTTTTTTTGCTTAGGCGACGGCCTGTGCTTGGTGACAACGCCGTTTGACTGCAGGTCGCTCTCGTCCATTTCGTTAAATGTTTCTCTATTAGTTTGAACGAGCATCCCTCCGCTGATGTTTTTATAAATGAGTTTTCCATTGAATCCGTTCGGGATCTTGAGGAGGCGTAAATTCGGATAAGTTTCTTTGACCCATGAAATCAGCGTTTCGGAAAAGTCCGGGGCGAGAATAACCTCAATGAATTTTTTCTGCAGCAGGGGAACAAGCTCTTCAGTCACAGTGGAGTTGAAGGCGACAATGCTTCCGAATGCCGACTTCGGGTCTCCTTCCCAAGCGTGGTGGAACGCCTTGTAAAGATTCTTCGCGACAGCATAGCCGCAAAGGCTGCCGTGCTTGACTACGGCAACGCCTGCATTATCCGAGATTCCGGTAAGCTGCTGAACGGCATTGTAGGCGACGGTTGCGTCTTCGTAGTTATTATAGGAGAGTTCTTTTCCCGACAAAACATCCGCCTGGGCGATTCCTGCTTGATCCTCGAATTGGTAGACCCAGGCCTTCTGGTCGGGATTTTCTCCATACCGGAGCTGCTGGCCTTGAACTAAAACGGGGCGGCTTGTCTTTTCGTTGGCCAGTCTTTCGGTAAACTCTTCAGCTAGAAGCGATTCATAATCGGCACTGTAGTTGATTGCTTTGACTGCCAATTTTTTACGGGTCTGAAGCGAAATGTCGCGCGACGACTCAAGCTCGTCGAGTATGTCGTCGTAATCGATAGGGTCGACAACGACTGCCACATGGAAATAATTTTTGATGGCGCTTCTGATCAGCGTCGAACCCCCGATGTCCATATGTTCGACCAGCTCGTCGAATGCCAAGTCCTCGCTTAAGGCCGATTCAAAATCATAGAGGTTGCAAATGACCATGTCGATGGGACTGACTCCCAGCTTCTCGGCTTCGCTGTCATGGTCTCCCCGCTTAAAAAGGAGTCCTCCTGCAATTTTGGGGTGCAAGGTTTTGACTCGGCCCTCGAAGCATTCGGGAAAACCTGTATAGTCGGAAATGGATATTGGATCGTGCCCTCCCATTTCCAAAGTTTTTGCCGTCCCTCCTGAAGCGATGAAAGTGATATCGGGATAATAGGATTTCAGGCCGTTTGCAAATTCAATCAATCCCATTTTGTCTGTAACGCTGACAAGCACTGTCTTCATACCGAATTCCTCAAGAAGTTTATAGCATTTTTAAAAAGTTTGTATCCGTCCCCGTATACCGGCAGAGCTTTTTCTGCTCGTTTTGCCGCCTCTTTTTCCCGGATCCAATTGGGATGGTTTGTAAAATAGAGGGCGGCCTCGGGGTGGGCCATCATTCCCAGGACGCGTCCTGTCGCGTCGCATATCCCTGCAATGCTTTCGGCAGAGCCGTTTGGGTTGGAGCCGCTGTATTGAAAAGCAATTTGATCTGAGCGTTTAAGCTCGCTTAAAGTTGCGTTATCGCAAGCGACAAATTTTCCTTCCCCGTGCCGGATGGGAAGAGAGAGTGTTTCAACTCCTGCAGTGAACACGCATTTCTTGCTTCCGGTTTTATGATCGATCCATCGATTGTCAAACCGCCCTGAATCATTATGCGTCAGCGAAACGGCCTGCTTTTCTGAAAATCCCGGCAGCAGCCCCAGTTTGACTAGTAGTTGAAAGCCGTTGCAGATGCCTAAAATGCATTTGCCCTCATTAACGAATTTTTTTAACTGTGAAATTAAGGGGCTTTGTTTTAGGCGGTTGGCAAAGACTTTTGCCGCGCCGAGCTCGTCGCCGAAGGAAAAACCACCGGGAAGGCAGAGAAAATGATAGGTATTGAGATCGACTTGACCTAGAAGCAGCTTTTGCGCATGCACGATGTCTGCTTTTCCTCCCGCTATTTCGCAGGCAGAGGCCATTTCTTTTTCACAGTTGATTCCATAACCTGAGATGACAAGGGATTTCACCTCCATTAAATAAGACCTCCAAGGGCATACTGCCATGAAGCTTTTAGAGATTCAATACCTTCTTTTATGAGAATATCCCCATCAGCCCCGATGATCGTTAAACATGGATCCTGTTCGACAACACCGATTTTTCTGGCATCGGGACATATTTCTTCAAACCTGGAGGCGTTTTTCGGGTCAACCGTAGCGACAAAGCGGCTTGGCGTTTCCGAAAAGAGCCGTTCGGAGCCTGTCAGCGTTTTGTCGCAGTTCATCCGTTCAAGATGTACGGCCATGCCGAGGCCGCCGGCAAAAGCCGACTCTGCAAGGGCGACCGCTAAGCCCCCTTCGGAACAGTCGTGGCATGAGGCGAGAAGTTCGAACTCGATTGCCCTATGAAGAGCCAGATACCTCGCTTTGGCTTTTTGAGGGTTCACCTTGGGCACCTCGCCACCCTCGATCTCCAGAAGAGCTGCCAGTTCGGATCCGCCGAGTTCGTTTTTTGTCTCTCCTATCAAGTAAACGTTGTCTCCTGCGCACTTGACGTCCATGGAAACGGTTTTTTGAATGTCGTCTATTTTGGCTATGGCAGATATGAGCAGAGTCGGTTTGATCGAAATTTTTTTTCCTTCGATGTTGGCATCGTTTTTCATGCTGTCTTTGCCCGATATAAGGGGGATTTCGAAGGCGATGCAAAGATCGTACAGGGCTTGATTGGCCCGGACCAGCTGAGCGAGCTTGTGTTTGCCGTCGGGCGTTTTTTCGAGATCATAAACCGGATCGGGCCAGCAGAAATTATCGAGTATGGCTATCGTTTTAGGGTCTGATCCAACGGCCACGCAGTTTCTCACGGCCTCATCGACGGCACAGGCGGCCATATGGTAGGCATCCAAAGGGCTGTAGCGGGGGCAGATGCCGTTCGAGAGGGCAATACCGGTTTTTTGATCCAAAGTCTCCAGGGGTTTTAAGACTGCCGCGTCGCTTGGGCCGTCATTGTCAATCCCTGTCAGCGGCTTTAGGACGCTCCCTCCCTGCACTTCATGATCATACTGCCTGATAACCGATTCTTTACTGCAAATATTGAAACGGCCGAGAAGATCGTGCAAAGTTTTTCCGTGGTTAAGAGCCGGCAGCCTTATCGGCGCGGATTCATTAGAAACCCATTCGGCGGCAAGCTCCATCTGCGGCAGCCCCTTGTGCATGAACGAGAGGGGCAGCATTCCGACGGTTTCGTTTTCATATAGGGCGTGAAAGTATCCCGTATCGGTAAAAGTGCCGATGACGCACAGTTCGATTTCGTGGACTTTTGAGAGACATGCAAGGTCGTTCCATGAGCCTTGTGCAACAGCCAGCGTCATCCTTTCTTGTGATTCGCTGAGCAGAATCTCCCAGGGAGCGAGATTGTCCTGTTTTAGGAGAGCTTGATCCAGATGAATTTCGCAGCCGCCCGACAATTCGGCCAGTTCGCCGACTGAGGAGGAGAATCCTCCTGCACCGTTATCGGTGACTGTCCGATAATATCCTTTGTCTCGGGCATCGAGAAGAAAGTCATGGAGTTTTTTTTGAGTGAACGGATCGCCGATCTGGACAGCGCTGGAGGGGCTCTCGGAGCTTAGCTCCTCCGAAGAAAACGTCGCTCCGTGGATGCCGTCTTTTCCGGTTCTTCCGCCCGCGGCCACAATCAAATCCCCGGGAAAAATTTCCTTTAAGTGCGAGTCCTTTCCATTAACCCTTGCAGGCATGATCCCGACGCTGCCGCAGTAGACGAGGGGTTTTCCCGCATAGCAGTCATCAAAGACGACAGCCCCGTTGACTGTCGGAACTCCACTTTTGTTCCCCCCGTGTTCAATGCCGAGGCGGACGCCGTCGAATATCCGCTTCGGGTGAAGAAGCCGTTTCGGCAAAGGCTTGTTATAATTAGGCGGGGCAAAGCATAAAATATCGGTATTGGCTATCAGCCTGGCGCCGATGCCGGCTCCCATGATGTCGCGGTTTACGCCCAGAATACCGGTCAAGGCCCCGCCATAAGGATCGAGTGCCGAGGGGCTGTTGTGCGTTTCCACTTTGAAGGCGAGGTTGTACTTATCGTCAAACTTGATGATTCCGGCATTGTCGGTGAAGACTGAAACCAGCCACGGACACTTTTCGCGTAAATCTTCGGTGGCCCGGACAATGTAGGTTTTAAAAAGGCTGTCGATGATTGTCGTTTTCCCGTCTTCTGTGTAATGGATCTTAGCCTGAAAGATTTTGTGCTTGCAATGTTCGCTCCAGGTTTGGGCCAGAGCCTCGAGTTCAACGTCGGTCGGCCCGGGCGGCAGGCCGTGGGAGTCTCTTAATCGCTTGGCGTCGTTTGAGAGGTAATATTTCTGAATCGCCTTCATCTCCCCGAGCGTCAGAGCGAGCTGCCGCGACTTGCTGATCTCGGCAAGCTCTTCATCCGAAACATTGAGATCAATCACTTCAATTCCTGTATGGGGCAATCCGGTATTCCTTATGGAAATGGATTCTATCAAAGGATTGGCAAGAAGCTCCTCTGCGATACTTTTGGCATCTTCTAAGGAAATTTTCCCTTTGATCAATGTGATGGTTGACGAGTGTACGGATTCGCCCGGATTAAAAGGGGCGGTTAAATAGTCTTCGATAGTGATGCGGGCCGTATTTCCCGCATTGTCGGTAACCCCGTCCTTGTAGGCCACCTCGATCATCCAGTTAAAGTCTGCAAGGCTTTCAAGATGAACTCTTGTTTCGAGAATCGGATCGATCAGCAAGTGCTCGGCAATTTCTTCGATTAGATCCGGAGCCAGGTCCTTGACTATCCGATAGGCCCTCAGCATTTTAATGTTTTCAATTTCGAGGCGAAGATACTGTTTGACCGCTTTTAGCAAACGGAGCGATTTGTGGTCGTGCCCGGATTCTTTTGGACCAATGATCACTTGATGCGTTTGCAATGCCGATTTCATGCCCACCGGACTCCTTTACCCTTGATAACAGCTCCGATTTCAAAAAAATCATCGTGCGAGCAGATTTGTAAAGATGATTCGGAATCGGCAATGAGGGCAAATCCGATGCCCATGTTAAAAGTTTTGAACATATCTTCCTCAGGTACATTCCCTTTTTCTTTCAGCCAGTCGAATACAGGGGGGATTTTCCAAAGCGATTTGTCTATGAGCACACCTAATCCTTCCGGCAGGGATCGGGGCAGATTATCAGTTAAACCTCCTCCGGTGATATGGGCCATCCCTTTAATTTTGTATTGATCGAGCAAGTCGAGAACCTGTTTCACATAAATGCGCGTTGGCCGGAGGAGCTCATCAATGAGGGAATCGGGATGGGGATTTTCGGTAAGGATTTTTCTGACGAGGGAAAAGCCGTTGCTGTGGACTCCCGATGAGGCAATCCCGATCACTTTATCGCCTTCGATAATCCCGCTTCCGTCGATCACCTTGTCTTTATCGACAACGCCTACAGCAAATCCGCTCAGATCGTATTCCTTTGGCCGGTAAAATCCCGGCATCTCGGCCGTTTCTCCCCCGAGAAGGGCGCAACCTGCCTCCTTGCAGCCTGCTGCAATCCCTTGAATGACACGTTCTGCCCGATCGACGTCGAGCTCAGATGTGGCGAAATAATCGAGAAAGAAAAGGGGTTTTGCTCCGCAGACAAGTATATCATTGACGCACATGGCGACAAGATCGATTCCGATTTTATCGTGGCAATCTGTTTGAAAGGCTAATTTAAGTTTGGTTCCCACGCCGTCGGTGCTGGCTGCAAGATATTGATCGCCGAAGGGATATAGGCCGCTAAAGCCCCCGATATCGGGAGATAACAGTTTGAGCCTTTTGACCAGCTCGGCTCCGGCGTCAATATCGACGCCGGCATCTTTATACATCATAGGCAAGCTCTAGTTATAAATTAACTGTCCAGTTGAAGATGCGTTTTTTTGTTCGCGGTGATCGAATTGAACTTCGTATAGGTTGTGCACGCTTCCTTCCCGCTTGGCGCCTTCCGATCGTCTTTCCAGTTCTATTCTGTTCTCTTTGGTTTTTTGTCTGATGTCTTCAACGCCTTTAAGCCCCAGCTTATGAAGTCCTTGGCGAACCCCTTGCATAAGGCAAGGAACCCAGTCAATAATGGATCCTTTTGTCGGCACCATCCCTTCGACGCCTTCGGGAACTTTCAATGCGCTCTGCTGTATGCCGTAGCGAACCGAGCTGCCTCGATCCATGGCGCGCATTGAGCCCATCCCGCGGTACTCTTTGATGATGATTCCATTTTTGATCTGTGTTTGACCGGGAGCTTCATCGGTGCAGGCTAAAAGGGACCCTAGCATAACGGCGCTTGCCCCCAGGCAAAGAGCTTTGATGATATCGGCGCTTTTGCTGATGCCCCCGTCGGCTATAACGGGAATTTCGTATTCGGCGCAAAGTTTCGCGCATTCATAGACGGCTGTGGCCTGTCCTCTTCCCACTCCTCCGACATCTTGGGTGGTGCAGATCGATCCCGAACCCATTCCGACGCGGATGCCGTCGGCTCCCGCTTCGATCAGAGCTTTGCAGGCGTCCTTTGTGACGACGTTGCCGCCGACAACCTGCAGGTCGGGATAATGTTTTTTTACCCATCGGATCAATTCGATTTCAAACGAGGTGTGGCCTTGAGACGTATCGAAAACGATGACATCCACATCTTCGCTTATCGCTTCGAGTCGTTGATAAGCTCTTTCATGCCAAGTTTCTACCGCTGCTCCCACTTTAAGCCGTTTTGACCCGTCGCTGGTCGCATTCGGGCAGTTGAGGTACTTTTCCAAATCCGAGCGAGTGATGAAGTAAATCAAGTTGCCTTCCCTGTCAACGATGGGAAGGGCGGCGCTGTGGCTGTCAACGAGCCTTGCGTTGGCCTGATTGATGTCGAGCACGCCATTGACGCTTAAGTCCTCGAATGTGGCGATCGTGAGCTTTTCAACCGAGATCATGCGCTCGGCGACCGTTTTTTCCAAATCCTCTTTTGTCAAAGTAGAATAATCATACTTGGTGATCATTCCAACAAGTCGGGAATGGGATTTACCGTCTTCGGTTATGGGAATTGTGGTGAAACCGTATTCCTCCCGAATCGCGACGATGTCGCGGATTTTCGCGGAGGGAGCAAGAGTCAGCGGATCATTGACAAAACCGCTTTTGAACCGCTTGACTTTTTGAATCTGCTTTTTCTGCTGTTCGGGGGACATATTATAGTGGATGAATCCCAAACCGCCCTGAAGGGCGAGAGCAATTGCCAGCTCGCCTTCGGTAACGGTGTCCATCGGCGAACTTGCTACAGGAATGTTGATTTCGGTTTCCCGGCTGATTTTGGTTTTCAGTGATATGGAGTCGGGAGGAAAGTCAACATAGGCAGGCAGAAAAATCAAATCGTCATATGTGAGGCTGCTGCCTTCGAATTTTTCGAAAAACGACTTAATGTTCATGCTGGCATCGTATGACAACCGGCATTTTCCTGACAACCGAAAAATTAGGTTGTTATCTGTTCTGAAATAGAGCCCCCTGCGCCATTTTGGTGAACTCATTGTTATGACTTTGTTCATGAGATAGGAACTTCCGAATGTCCGATTGGATTTCGGAACGATCGAGGAACCGGGCTAAAAGCTCTTCGATTTCCAACAGGGCCATAGTTTGATGCTGCATCCTTTGAATTGAGAAAATGATGGCCTGTTCGTTGACAATGTCTGATTGAGCTTTGTCCAAATGTTTTTTGGCTTCGTTGATGAAACTGTCCATAACCCCCCAGTCATCAGGAGAATCCGTCGTCTGGATATCGCTCAATCGATCGTGATTTTTTTGGAGTGAGGCTTGATAGTCCGATATTGCCGTTTTTAATTCTTTTGAACGGGCTTGTCGATTAAGGCTCGGTAAAAAATCCAACAATTTTTCCTCGTCGCGCAGGTGGGCTTGGAGAAGACTTAAGAATAATACGGATGTTTCATCTTTGAGTTCAGGTGATGAATGGTCTTTAAGGATTTGGTTGGCGATCAATAAGGGGCTGCCTTGCCTTTCGGCAATGATATTTTGGAGGCTCAAAAGCATATCCGCCTCTTCATCCAACTTCAACTGCTTGGCATGGGTGATTGCAGCCCCGATCGCCGTTTGTTCGATATGCTTCATGATGTTTAAAGAGAGAATCAGGGCCAGGTCCCGAATTTTGGTCGAGCCTTTGTATCGCATGGAGGTCAAGGCATGATCATTGACCTTTCTCATAATCAGAGACCCGGTTTTTGGCTGCTCTTTAAGATAATCATTGAGCTTATCTCTTTGGTACTGCGACTGGAAATAATATGTATCTAATAATTCAGCGAGTTTTCGATGAGTTGCCAAGCTGGACATCCGCTTAAGTAACTGAGTCATAGACTCGGCCGAGCTCTTCACTCCTTTTATTTCTAGGATAAAAAGTTCTTTTAGCGTTTCCACTCACTCCTCCGCATTTTTTAAAATTTGCTGTTCCATGTTTTCAAGATCCTGTCCAATCGCAGCTTTAGGGAAATCTTGGTGCTTCTTTTGGATGGCCTCGACTATCTCGCTTTTGATTGGCTGTATATTTTCCAGATCGGATTCTTTCAGCTTGTCCCACTTTTTCAAGATTAGGGGCTTGAGATTTTTCCAATTTCTTATAAATTTGTCATCGCCCATGTCAGTGGCCTCGCTTCTTTCAATGAACTTAAGCGTATATTACGGTGTGATTTTTGAGATAACAATAATTTTTTAAGGTGTGGGGTCGGGTGTTGCATTGTGCATAATTTTTTATAAAATGATGAATGTTAGTGACTTGTAATTTTAAATACGGGAGGAGTTTCCACTATCGGATTAGGGTCGCAATCAGGGGTTTAAGTGAGCAATATGATATCTTTGGGGCTTGAGATGTTCAGAGTAATGTCTGAAGGGGAACTTGGCAATTTTTAAGAAATTCATTACCAGATGCCGAGGAATTTCCACCAGGCGCCGCCGATGACGAGCCAGATCGCCACATTGAAGAGGCTCGACGTGAAGCCGATGGTCCACCAGTCGCGTATGTTGACAAAGCCCGCTCCGTAGAGAACAGCTCCGGGGCCGCTTCCGTAGTGGGTCAGCCCGCCGAAAAGGGCGCTGAAGAAGCCGAGGGTGTAGGCGGCAAGATAGGGAGGCGTGCCGATTTTGATGGCGACCATCAGAAATGTGGGGAGCATGGCGCCGACATGGGATATATTGCCCGCGAATAAATAATGGGTGTAAAAATAAATCAGCGACAGAAGGAGAAAGGCGACCCTCCAGTCGAGAAACTGCACCGGGCCAACGACAAGATCTCCGAACCATGAAGTGAAGCCCAGTTGATTAAGGGCAGAGGCCATCATCAGCAGGACGGCAAACCAAACAAGCGTGCTCCATGCTTCGCTTTCTTTCACAAGCTCCTGCCACGTGAGAACTTTAGTTAGTAAAAGTATGGAAAGGCCTAAAAGCCCTGTCGAGGCGGCTTTAATGCCATAGCTTGGCCCTATCATCCAAAGAACTAAAAGCAGGGAGAAAACTCCGAGCATGATCATCTCATCAAGCTTGATCTTCCCCATTTTTTTTAGATGCTCTTTGGCAAATTCGGCGGCGTGAGGCGTTTCTTTGATTTTCGGCGGATGAATGACATAAATGACAAGGGGAATCACAATCAAACTGATAAGTGCCGGCACAGAAGCGGCCAAAAACCATGACCCCCACGATATGTTGATGCCCATTTCGCGGGCAATTTCAACTGTCAGCGGGTTGGCGGCCATAGCTGTAAGAAACATCGCATCGGCGATGGTGTTGATTTGAAATAATGAGGCGAACAGATAAGAGCCGATCTTTTTTGCCGAGGGGTCGTGCGGTTTGCTTTCATAATTGAACGAGAGCGATTCCATAATGGGAAGGAGGACGCCCCCGGCCCGGGCTGTCGAACTGGGTATGGCCGGGGCCATGATAATGTTTGTCGCGGCCAGACCGTAGGTCAAGCCGAGCGTCTTTTTGCCAAGCAGCATCATAAAAAAATAGCTGATGCGGTTGCCGAGTCCGGTTTTAATGATTCCGAACGCTACAAAATAGGCGACGACAATAAGCCAAATGACATCGCGGCTGAATCCGCTCAGAGCTTGTTCCAAAGTGAGCGTTTTTGTCATGACGACGGCCGTCAAGCCTATCAGGGCCGTTGCCGGCATGGGAAAAGGTCTGATAATGATGCCGGAAATGGTGCCTATAAAGATCGAGAATAACTGCCAGGCTTCAATCGATAATCCCTCGGGTGTTGGAATCATCCAGAGCCCGATGCCTATAATGAAAGGAACAAGTCTCTTAACGAAATTCATCAACCCATTGCCCTTTTGAGATGAGAGTGATTTCTTTTCCGTCGGCTGTTATAGCGGTAACATCTACTTCTTCCGAAGAGATCATCATATCCGTGTGGACGTGGCTGCTGTTGCATCCGATTTCATACAGCTCTTCAATTGTCATATCGGCAGAGCCTTCGATGCAGAAGTGATAAGCAAAGCCGACGGCGATGTGGCATGCGGCATTTTCATCAAAAAGGATCTCCTCGTAAACCCGTCCCGTTTGATAGATAGGGGAATCGATGCCTACAAGGGCGACTTCGCCAAGTTTCTTAGCTCCGGGGTCGCTGCTAATATACTCTTTGAATGTCTCTGCTCCCTCTTTTGCCTCGAAATTGACGATTTCTCCTTCCTTAAACTCGAGCTTCAGCCCTCGTACCATTTTGCCGTTTATTAAAAACGGACGGGTCGTTTGGACATGCCCTTCGGTTTTGTGGCAATCGGGCGTGGTAAAGACCTCTTCAGTCGGAAGATTGGGCTCGAACTCAACGCCCCTCGGACCGAGGCTGCCTCCTCCTTTGAAAATTGCCTTAGGCGACAGTCCCACCTTAAGGTCGGTGCCCGGCCCGGTAAAGTGAAGCGTTTCCACTTTCATGTCCGTCAATTTTTTTGCTCTCAACTGCAGCGTTTGGTTATGTATTCTCCAAAGGTCAAGGCACTCGGGCTGGTCGGCTCTGCAAATATGGAGTATATCTTTCCACAGCATTTCACAAGCTTCGGCGCCGTTGAGCTCGGGAAATACTTTGCTTGCCCATTTTGGCGTTGCTGCAGAGGCAATGGTCCACTGGACTTTCGAGTGGCCAATGGCTTCTTCATAAAACCGTTTTAATTTCTTTCTGACGCTTAGCTGCATGCGGTTGACTTTTTCAGGATCGAGATCGGAAAGAATATCGGGATCTTCGCTGCCAAGTATTCGGATGGTCGCTGCCTTCTCAGGAATCATATTTTCCGCTTTGAAAGGAACATAGGCGGGGACGTATTCGAGATAACCGGATGACTTTGACTCTAGAATTCTCATTTTTGTCTGCTGAGGATCGTTCAAGTCGACGACAACAATCCGCGCTCCCGCCTGGTAGGCTGTTTCGGCGACCAGGTTGATGAAGTCGCGATGAATGACCTCGCCGGCCAAGTAGACGTCTTGCCCTTCCTGGACATTGGCTCCGTGTTTTACAATTAATTCAGCGTAATTTTTCAGTTGCTCTTCAAAATTCATTGCGCTTTGATCCCCATTTCTTTTAATAGTTTTTTTATTTCTTCGACTTTGTGTCCCTGGAACTCAAGCTCCTCGCCTGCGATGCTTCCGCCGATGCCTAATCGTTTCTTTATATTAGACGAAATCTCCTTAAAATCATACTTTGATTTGTCCAGATTAAAGATCACTGTTAGTAAAACATTTTTTCGTTTTATGGCCCGGACTTTAACCGGTTTGTTCTGTTTCATAGTTTGGCTCTGCAGTTTTGATCATTATAATTGTGAGAAATGTGCGGAGGGGGGACGATTGCATCCATCCATTCGATGTTGAAACCGAACCGCGCGACAAGATCGGCAATATTGTGTTCCAATTTTGCGAAATGCTTTTCAGTATCCATCCCTTTTTCCCCTGTGAGCTGTTTGACTTGAGACCAGGCATAAATTTGGTACAAACGCCAAAACGATTCCTTGTCCTCTCCCCGCTCTAAGCTTTTAATATGTTCGCGGAATTTCGATAAGATGAGAAATTGTCCATACATTTTGGCCAGATTGATTGCCTCCATTTGGCACGTGCTGCAAAATTCTGCATACTTTTCATTGTTGGTGCGATACCGCTCAAGCCTGTTTCCGATCCATTTGGCCGATTGGAAGCAATGATAGAGCAATATATATCGCGGTTTGTTTTTTTTAAGAGCCCAATTTAAAAGCGAAGCCCACGACTGGAATTTGGCTTTCTTCAATCCGTCAAACCATAGCTTCACCTTGTCAAGAGTGAACTTGGCAAACAATTGATAAAGGAGCATGTTATCCCCCTCATATGTCAGTGTTGCGTCCTGGTCGGCCCGGTAGCTGTTTAAGAGAGTGCTGATGACTTGAGTTTCAGGGTGGAGTCCATAAAGCTCGATGCATTGTTGAATCGCTTTTTGGTTCATTTCAGAAGCTATCGCTTTCATGATTGATACGCGCCAGTGGTCGTTTTTGCTTTTTCCCGAAATCAGTTTTCTGGCGAATTTTAGGGCGTATGACTCGGCAGTGAGGCTGACTGCAACGCGGCGGAAGTAAGGTTTTGGCAAGGAGTGGGGAGGGTAGGCATAAAACAAGGACGTGATCATCATCATCCCGACTTCGCTGGCGATTGCGATGTACTTTCTTCCATAAATGAACTGGATCATGAGTTTGTAGATCAAAGTCTTCGAGTTTTTGTTGCCATTTTTTCCGTGGTAGGCGCCATCGGCGTCGATTTCGCAGTAATGGTCGAGAAGACAGTCATAGGGAATGAACAGATTGGTGAATTTGACGATTCCGTTGTCGACGCCGTTCAGCCCTTTTTTTCTCCCAAGGTCGATAGTTTCCACACCTTCAACGGTCTTTCCGTCCCCGCCTCTTATCTGCAGGGCAAAAGGGTGGACGCCGTAATCCTTGCCTTCTAAGATCAGCCTGAAGAACCCCACGCCGTGGGTGGCGTTTTCGGCCGCTCCCCCGATCCAGCATTTGCAGCTTGTCAAATCGGGAGAATTGACCCAAAAACCTCTTCTTTCGTGATCGTATTCGGCAATTGTCTTCAAGCCTAAAACATTCGATCCATGGCCTATTTCAGTCATCATGCAGCAGCCAATGATATCCATGCTGTTGGTGCGCTCCAAGTATAGATCCCAATGCTTTTTTGTTCCCAGTTTAAGAATCGATACTCCCCAGAGAAAATAGTGGACGCCCCAAAGCGTTGCCAGTGAAGGGTCGAAGCTGAGCAGCATGAGAAATTCGGTAACAGGCGATTCATCGATGCATTCGGCAAAGAGCTCGACGCCGCGGTAAACTTTACCGTCTTTGACAAGGGTGGGAAGCTTGTCGTTAAGCCAGAGCATGCGCTTGATTTTCTGCTTTCTTTGGGCTTTAGTCGTAGAATTGTGGTTGAAAAGGGTTTTTTTCTTAAGCAACTGCAAGCAATCTTCAATTTCTTTAGGAAAAATCGAAGGGTGTCGGCTATTTAACAAGCGTAATATTTGCCTGTTGTTTTTTGCAGGCACCCCTGTGACATCGGGCGGCGGATTTTTTATGAGCTGCAAATAACTTACAATCAGAGGTTTTTTTCTCTTTTGTTGTTGCTCAGTATCATGAGAGATAGCGCTTGCTAACTGCCTCGGCCCCATTGGTTCCATAATCGATCCTCATTTTTAAACGAACAGTCTATTCAAAGACTTCATTTAATGGAACTTTCTTTTTCGCGATCGACTCTAGAAAAATAACGAGAAAAAGGCCGAGGGCGAAGCATCCGCAGGCGATCCAGAATTGGAAGGCGTAAATATCGGGAAGGATCGGATAGTCCGGTTGCAGGATGGGTTTTGCGTGAAGAATGGGATTGACCGCGAAGTGGAATGACCAAAAGGGCCAAACGGCGGGAAGGGCGCCCAGCATGATCCCGATCAGGGCGGCAAGAGTGTTATCACGGTGATGTGAAAGAAACCATCTGATCACGCGGGAGAAGATAAGCGCTCCGATAATAATGCCAAGCCCTAAGCTGATTAACACGACATAAGATTGCCAATGAAAATGGAGGCTGCTTACGTTGGCCAGGGCGCCGATGATAACGGGGTAGGCCTGGAGGACGGTGAGGACGTAGCTGCCCGATATTCCCGGAAGCAGCATGGCGCAAACCGAGATAGTGCCGCAAGAAATCATCCATAGCACAACTCCTGAATTTGACTGCATGATTTGATCCAGGTTAAAAAAAATATGGGGCGAGTAGATCGGAGTTAGAGTTAGCAATCCAGCCGCTGTCATTCCTAAAAGCAGCCAGCGGGTATGGCTTTGCCTCCATTGAGGTATTTTTGTGGAAACATAGTACGATGATGAAATGATCAGTCCTGCAAAAAGAGCCAGAAAGTCGCTTCGATATTCGGGGTTGTTTAGAAGAAAATGAAATAATGGCGCCAGCATGAAAATGGCAAGACCCATTCCAAGAAGGAGCGCTGCCAGAAATTGCCATGCGATGAGAGACAGGAGCTGATGCCAGCGCATCTGGATCAGCGAGTGAAAAGCTTTATGGTCGAGAGTGCAGATGCTTTTAATAAAATCTTCGTAGACCCCTAGAATCAACGCCATTGTTCCGCCCGAAATTCCAGGAACAAGGTCTGCGGCCCCAATGCATATCCCGAAGAGGAAAAGACGCACCCAATCCTTGACCGTTTTCGGCCTTGGTTTGGAAGACATTAAATGACCTCGAAATACCTTGCGATGAAGTAGGCGGCCATGATCATGGCGCCGAATGCGAGGGCCCAGACGGCGTTGGGAAACCACTTTACGCTCGATCCCGGCGTGCTTCGCTTTTCCACAGTGCCGATTCCATAGGAGAATTCCTGCTTGTCTTTAACTACGAACAGTTCCAGGTTGTCCCTGACCATCTGTTCTCCGTCAATGCCCAGAAATTTTGCGTATTGCTTTAAGAATCCTTGAGCGTAGACAGGGGAGATGAGCTTGTCCATCCGGCCGTCTTCGAGGGCCTGCACGTGGCCGACCTGGATGGATGTCGCGTTTTGCGCTTCCTTGAGGGAAATATTCAGCTCGTTTCTTTTCTGTTTCAAGTCTTCGCCAAGCGATTTAAAGTCCTGTTTCATTTTTATCCCTTCCTTGCCTTTTGCTTATTTTTATACATCATAGCGCTATTATCGTACACAATAGATTTTATCTCATAAAGAAGACCCCTTCATTTAGGGAGGGGTTTTTTAAATCCTTTGTTTAGGGAGGGGTGCAATCCCCTCCCTAAAAAATAATCCTCGCCCTTCAGGGCGAGCTTGAACGATCTTTCTCCGGAGTCGTAAAAAAAGAGATGCCCAGGCTTGAAAATTATATTTGATTTCACTATGATTATGCGTATCAAATTAGTTTAACTACGAGGATTGAATAATGGCTAGCAAAAAACGTGAAAAGATTATTTTAAAAAGTTCTAAAAGCCACCACAGGTACCATACTTTTAAAAACAAAACTAACACCCCGGACCGTATTGAGATTAATAAATACGATCCTTTTGTCAGGGAGCATGTTCCTTACAAAGAATCCAAAAAGTAATGTTTGAGCTTTCCGTTGCCTGCAAATATCTGATTCCAAGGTGGAGACAACTGTCTGTATCTATTATCAGCATGATCTCTATTTTGG
Source organism: Waddliaceae bacterium (assembly GCA_007124415.1). Taxonomy (GTDB): domain Bacteria; phylum Chlamydiota; class Chlamydiia; order Chlamydiales; family SLFE01; genus SLFE01. The sequence goes on from SLFE01000151.1 coordinate 18,854, forward strand.
TCATTTCGTTAGTTGTCTGGCTGATTCTTGTCTTTTTTTCGGTGACGAATGGGCTGGAAAACAATTGGATTGAAAAGCTCATCGCCCTGACAGCCCCTGTAAGGATCACTCCGACGCAGGAGTACTACGATTCTTATTATTACCAAATAGACAGCATCAGCGAGGCATCCGATTATACGCACAAGACGCTGAGGGAAAAACTAGCCGGCGTTGGCGTCGACCCTTATGACGCTGATTTTGACGAGGAAGTTCCCCTTTACTGGCCGCAGCCCGATGAGGACGGCGAGGGAAACTTGAAGGATATTGTCAAAATGGCTGCGGACGCTGCAGGCCGTTTGAATATTGCGGGCCTTACTGTTGCGCCCTATGAAACCTCGGTAGGCAACATTAAGCTAAGCAGCATCAGCGAATCTACCTATTTGGGTTCCTTCGACCCGGAAAATCTCGACTTAAAGAAAACCCTGCTGCCCCTTTCCGGGGACGACCTTTCTAATGTATTGCAAACGATCGGCTATGCCAACCGGAAAGAGTTGCGCGAATTTTTCGAAAACGTCGAAGTCACCCATTTAAAATTACAGCCGGGCTGGAGAATCCCGATCCATCTTTATCCCAAGGAGGGATATTTGGATGTCGTTGCCATTTTGAGGGATGGCAATGTTTACCAAATGTTCGCGGCACCGAAGGCAGATCAGCTCTTACAGATTAAAGCTGAATGGGATGAGAGGGCAGCAGGATTCGAAATTGTGAAGGCGCCCCTCAAGTTCGAGGACCGCCGGCCGTTACTTAGCATAGGCGGCAAGCAGTATCCGGCAAGAACGGCTCCTTTGCAGCTTGCCGCTGAAATGGAAATCCCCGCCAAGCTCGAAGAGAGCTCATTGGCCCTGGCCGATTCCGGCGGCGATGTTCAATTCGTAATGTCTCTCAACCTTCAAGAGGCGGCCTTTGAGGGTTCGGTTCCTTATAAGGGGTTAAAAATCGCTAGGGCCGATCTTTGCGATCAACCTAAGGCGGACGTGTGCTGGATCTATGAAAGCGACGGCCAAATGGTGCTGCCAAGCGTGGGCGGCAGTGATGGAATTCTTCTTCCGAAAACTTTTCGGGAGCAGGGGGTTCTTGTGGGAGACCGAGGGCAGCTGACCTACTACGCGCCAACAACGTCGTCTTTGCAAGAACAGCGCCTCCCGATCCATGTCGCCGGCTTTTATGACCAGGGCGTCATCTCTATCGGAGGCAAATTGGCTTTTGCCGGGCCAGAAATTGTCTCGGCGGCAGGTTCTGCTTTTAATCAGAATCAGGGGGGGATGCAGGCCGGAATCAACATCAGATTTCGCGACTGGAACAAGGCAGAAGAGGCAAAAGAGGTTTTGCAGGCTGCCTTTGCGGAAGGGGGAATCGGACGGTACTGGAAGGTTGAGACCTTTCGGGAATATCCCTTCACTAAAGATCTGCTCCAACAACTAAGAAGCGAAAAGAATCTCTTCAGCCTCATCTCGATTGTTATTATCATTGTCGCCTGTTCCAACATCGTCAGCATGCTCATTATCCTCGTGAATGATAAAAAGGGAGAAATCGGAATATTGCGCTCGATGGGCGCATCGCCTAAAAGCATAGCGGCGATTTTTGGCTTCTGCGGCATGGTAATGGGGCTGCTCGGCAGTTTGGTCGGCATCGCCCTGGCTGCGCTGACATTGAAAAATATTCAAAGCTTGATCGGCTTGATCAGCCGGTTGCAGGGGCACGAGCTGTTCAACGTCCACTTTTTTGGTGAAGTGATCCCTGATCGATTGAGCGGGGAAGCGCTGACCTTTGTTTTGATGGCGACAGTCTTGATATCTTTAATTTCGGGAGTCATTCCGGCAATTAAAGCCAGTTTGATGAGGCCCTCGGCAATATTGAGGTCTGAATAATGACGGTTTTGAAAGCGACAGATATAAGAAAGACCTTCAGAGGACCGAAACCTCTTGAGGTCTTAAAAGGGGTCAGCATCAGTGTCGAGCCTGGCGAGTCCATTGCGATTATGGGACGTTCCGGCGAGGGTAAAAGCACTCTTCTTCAAATTTTGGGCACCCTCGATATTGCCGATAAAGGATCTCTTCTGATTAAGGATCAGCCTGTATCTCACTCAACCTTAAGCAAGATCAGGTCCCGTAATATCGGATTTATCTTTCAGTCCTTTCATCTGCTTGAAGATTTTACGGTGCTGCAAAATGTACTTATGCCGGCCAGAATTGCCAGAGAGTCTGTTAAAAAAGGATCCAAGTTTTACAAGCATGCGGAAGAACTTATTGACTTTGTTGGTCTTAAGGATCATGCGCATCAAATTGCCAAGCAGCTTTCCGGCGGGGAAAAGCAGCGGGTCGCCATAGCGAGAGCCCTTTGCAACAACCCCGATATCATCCTTGCCGATGAACCGACCGGAAATCTAGACCATTCTACTGCCGAGATGATTCACTCGCTTTTGATCGACCTTGCAGGAAAACAGGGGAGATCTCTTATCATAGTCACTCATAATCAAGACCTTGCAAATCTCTGCGACAAACAGTACCTCCTTTTGGACGGACTTTTGCAGCCTTCCCAAAAAAATAGCTAAAAGCTATGTTGAGGTTAATGAGGGGTATGGCAAGGGATGAGAACAAGAGCCTATACAGTATTGCATGTGCTGATCAGTTTATTATTCGCCGCCGGCTTGGGGCTGACAATTTTGTCTTATGTAAAGGCCTGTACAAATTCCTGCGTTGAAGTTCACCATTATAAATATTTCGGACTTGATTTTGAATTGTTAGGGCTCGCCTTTTTTATCGTTGCCGGCCTCCTTCATGTTTTTTCGATAATGGTTCCCTCGCTCGGGTACATAGTCGGACTGATGCTTGCCGCAGCTGTCGGTTCAGAGATCAACTTCATACTGATTCAAAAATATGTGATCGGTCATTATTGTCCTTTGTGTTTGACGATAGCGGCTGTTATCGGACTGATCAGTTTGCTGTATGCGACAATGTTTTTTTACAGGTTTTTCTTTTTGGACAAACCAATTACTTGGGGTAAAGTTATGAAAGCTATCATTAAAACTGCCGGCATCATACTGGCAGCATTCATTGCCTATGGCGTGGCCTTCGCGGGCGTTGCCAAGCCGGAAACATCCTTTGCGGAAGGGGTAAATAGCGAGGTTCCTTATTTCGGCAACCCGGACAGCCAGGTTGAGGTTTATATATTTACTGATTGGTTTTGCCCGCCCTGCCGCAGGACAGAGCCTAAGATCTCACCTTATTACAACCGAATGAAGGCCAAAGCACGGGTCTATTTTATCGATTTTCCCGTCAATCCCGAAACGAGAAATTATATTCCCTATAATCTGTCGTTTATGCTTAAAAACAAGGACCAGTATTTAAATGTACGCAAAGCTCTTCATGATCTTTCAGAAACCAATAAAACGCCATCGCCGGAAGATGTCAATCAAGCCGTTGAGGAATACGGCATTACCTATACTCCATTGAATTTTTCCGATATCGCCGAGGGAATCAAATTTCAGGAGGGGGTAGCCGAGACGTTTAAAATTAGGTATGCGCCTACAGTAGTTGTTGCCAACAGGAAAAATTTGACGGCCAAAAAACTTACCGGAACGAGCATCACAGGCGACAATATCCTTAAAGCTATCGATAAAGTGAAGTAGTCTAACCCCTGATTGCGACCCTAATCCGCGCCTGCATATTTTTTCTCTAAAAATCTGTCAGACGAGATTAGGGCACAATCAGGGGGCCTAAATAAAATAAAAATTATTGCTTTATTTCAGATATCTATATAACGTAAAAACACCTGACCAATTCTAAAAGGAGGCTTTTATGTCATTTAAGTTAGGTGTTTTACCATACTTTGTTTTTCTGGCACTTTGTACTACGGTTCTAAATGGCGTGGCTCCGGAGCCTTGCGATCCGAGCCGCGTCTACGATGCATTGATAGTCATTGCCCTGGATCAGCCGGTTGATGACCCTTCATTCGGAGTTTTCGGCCCGATGAATCCCGAGGACAATACTGCCGAGTTTCGCTCCGAGGCCGTTAAGTTTTTCGAGAAGGAATATGGACTAACAGGCATCAATCCTGATGCTCTCGCAAGTCCTGCTCCTATAGGGATTAACGGCACTCCCTTTTTAGATGCCGATTACACTGTGTGGATGACTCAGTTGCCGGAACATATCAGATACAATGTTCTTGCCATTGACTTTCAAGAGATCCCGCAGCTGCGCCACAGGATGCCTATTTCCAATGTACATATCGAGTCTAGAGTTGCGCTTGCCTATATAGGGCCTAACATTATCCAGAATACCGGAAACAGACAAAACCTATTCCCCCAATTGTTTCCTGGTTCCATTATCTCAATGGGATTTTACCGATTAATGGCCACAGACAAAGACGGTCAGGATTTTCTGTTGGATACTATCAGATGGGTTGATCAAATGCCCTCAACGCCAAATGCTTATGGGTGGCAACCCCTTGCGCTTAAATTGGAAAGCGATTTATTTGGCGAAGGCATCTCAAAGGGAGGAGGCTCTGCTGCTCCGCCGGTTCCTGAAGGTGTGTTGAATACCGGAGTTGTGATGACTTTTCCTCCTTCTCTGACACAAAAGGACCCAAATAAGCCTGCGAAATGCAAACAGGTAAAGCCTGATTTGATCAATTAATAGGCCTAGAAAAACCGGATGGAGAACTTTCTCTATTCGGTTTTTTTTATTTTTTCTAAAAGGGCTGCTGCGGCAGAGTCCACAATCCAGAGCGCTTTATGCTGATGAGTTCCTACTCTTTGAGCAGGCAGAGGGGGGCTTTCTTCTTTGTCTAGAACCCGCTTTAACATCTCGGCCTTTCCCTCGCCCATCGTATAGAAGGCGATGTTTTTGGCATGATTGATGAGACTTAGGGTAAAGGTGAGACGCCAGGTCTCTTTTTGCGGAATGTAATTGGCGATGACCAGCCGGTTGCCAACTTCGAGGCCGGATGTTCCGGGAAACAAGGACGCGGTATGGCCGTCGGGACCCATTCCCAGCATCACAAGATCGAACTGATGATCCGGGACTGCCTCTTCAATCAAGTGATTGTAATCTTCAGCAGCCTTGGCGGGCTCGATTTCTCCTTTGATCCTAAAAATATGTTCGGGAAGAACGGGAAGGGATGAAAAGCCCGAGTCCATGGCCATTCGGTAGTTGCTGTCTAAACTGGTTGGAGGCACGCAGCGCTCGTCGCTCCAGAAAAGCATGACCTTGCTCCAGTCGACTTCATGCTTGAATTCTGGCTTGGACATCTGCTGAAAGATAACTTTAGGAGTGCTCCCTCCGGAAAGAGCGACATAAAAAAAACCGTGATCTTTAATGGCCTCGTTGGCCAGAGAGATAAAATGCCTCACGCAAAAGCGGACAGTTTCATCACTGTCTTGAAGAATGACGATATCCCTTCGCGAATCGACGGTGTTGACTTTTGATTTCCAAGTAAGATCGGTTTTCATTCTTCACCTCATGATAAATTTTCATTGGAGATAGTTTCAAGCATTTCGTCGTAATGATGGCTTGGATGGGCATAAAGAAGCTGTTGTATGAAGGAGGCTCCTTTTGAGCGGGTAAGAAGGGGCATTGTTACCGGAAGCCAGCACTTGTCATTTGTTGACAGGTTAACGGTCACCTGCCGAGGATTTTCTTCTTGTCTTTCAATATTGAATTGAAGCCCTTCTTCGGCAGAGGAGCTGAAACCGATGATTGAGCCGGGGGTAAAGGCGGGAATATCCCGGGGAAGAAGACGAATGCTGGTTTCGTCATAATTTACGATCGTTGCATCTTTGTCTTGACTTATCGACTTGTATTTCCACCCGAGACGGGTCGCTAGCCAAGCTTGAAGATAGTCGGCTTGGGTGGCGGTGTGGGCAAAGGCCTCTGATGTGTGATCGTTGTAGGTGATCGTCAGCCCTTTGGCATTGGCAAGCATTTCGATTCTGTCTTGGGAATTCATAACACTGGCGATGACATGGCGCCAGCCCGCTAGCCTTGCCCAGTTCATGTCAAGAATCTGGCAGGGAAAGGATTTGAGACTTTTCAGCATCTCGCCGCTGAATGTCTGAATTTTATCGGAGCATTCGGAATCGAATATCAAACGATCGGCAAATTTGACAAGGCGCGGAAGAACTTCGCTTTCCGACGTGGGATCCTGGCCCCAAAGAAGATAAATCGGCAGGTCGGGTTCGAGATGGGGAAGTATGTAGAAAGGAACCTGAACCAGATGAGCTCCGCCGGCTTGAATTTCGATATAGTCGCAGGCGATGGGGCCGGCTGTTTTCAAAGAGATCTCCGTTTTAAAATCATCTTCGCCCTGGAAAGTGTTGCCCTTGATAAAAATGATGCGGCAGGGAAATTTCCTGATAACGGTATCGGCAAGTTCCTGGAAGAAGGGTATGCGCCTTTGCTCATGAGTATAAATAATGAAATTAAACAGGCTGGCTTTCTGTTTATAGGGATTTTTTTTCGAATTTTTTTCTGTTTTAACTTCTCTTTTGTCCGCAGTTGCCGTCTTCATAGTAAGCACCATTTTCTTCCATCTGATTCTATAAGCCTGTCGGCCTCTTCAGGGCCCCATGAGCCGGCTTGATAATTTGGAAAATCCTTAGGTTTTTCTTCGCGCCACTGGTCAAGAACCGGACTGAGCAGATTCCATGAAGCTTTTACTTCGTCCCAGCGGGCAAAAAGAGTGCGGTCTCCCGCCATGCAGTCGGTGATCAGCCTTTCATAAGCTTCGGGGGGTTCGAGTCCGAAATACTCGCCGTAGCGAAAGTCCATTTTAACCGGTTGCAGAGGCGTCGTCAAGCCCGGCACCTTGCAATTCATTTTCAGCGATATACCCTCGTCAGGCTGAATTCTGATCGACAAGACGTTTGGCTGATGCCTGGCTACGGCTTCGTCAAAAAGAGCGCCGGGAGCTTGCTTGAAAACAACGGAAATGTCTGTCACTTTTTTGGGAAGATGCTTGCCGGTCCTTAAATAAAAAGGAACTCCGGCCCAGCGCCAATTGTCAATGTACAGCTTCAGGGCCGCATAGGTCTCGACGTCGGAGTTGGAATCCACATTGTCTTCTTCGCGGTATCCGTTGACTTTTTCTCCTTCGATATAACCGGGGGCGTACTGTCCTCGGACAACATGGTCGTAGAATTTGTCTTGGGGAATTGTTCGGATAGCCTCTAAAACTTTGACTTTTTCATCGTGTATGGCCTTCGATTCAAAACTGTTCGGAGGCTCCATTGTGGCAAGGGATAAAACCTGCATCATGTGGTTTTGGACAATATCCCTTAAGCTTCCGGACTCCTCCCACAATTTTCCCCTCGTGCCGATTCCGATGTCTTCGGCAACGGTCATTTGGACGTGGTCGATATGATGGTTGTTCCAAAGGTCTTCAAAGATCGAGTTGCTGAATCTGAAGACCATCAAGTTTTGGACAGTTTCTTTTCCCAAGTAGTGGTCGATACGGTAGATTTGACTCTCGTCCATGCAGTTTTCAACATCGTTTTGAAGCTGTATAGCCGACTCAAGGTCGCGCCCGAAGGGTTTTTCAATGATTACCCTGGACCATTTCTTTGTCTCTTCGGCCGGGTAAATGAGATTGTGTTCATGCAGTTTTTCGGAGATTTCCGTAAAAAATGTCGGCTGGGTGGAGAGATAGTAGACGCGGTTTCCCCTGGTACCGAATTCCTGGTCGAGCTGTTTTAAAAATGAGCCGAGAGATTCATACCCGTCATCATCTTTGAAGTTGGCCCGGTGATAAAAAAGGCATTGGCTGAACTCTTTCCAGATGTCTTCATCCACAGGTTTTACCCGGGAATACTTGTTAATCCCTTCCAGCATTTCTCCGCGAAAGTCGTCGTGGCTTTTATCCCGTCTGGCAAAACCAACGCAAGCAAAATTGGCGGGGAGCTGGCCTTCTCTTGCCATATTGTAAAGTGCCGGCACCAGCTTTCTTGCGGTTAAATCTCCTGTCGCTCCGAAAATTACCAGAATGCAAGGATCTGCTCTTTTTGCGTTTTGAATAGGCTCATCCAATGGATTTTCAAAGGTTTGCGTTTTCGATAAAATTGTAGCCATAACCATATCTCCCTATTCCCTTATATTACAATTACCGCTTTATTATTGCCTATGGTATTATTAAGTCATAATACGCGAGTACTTTATGTCAATAAGGAAAGAAAAGCAAGAAGAGCTTGAGCGCAGAATGAAAAAATTGGGGATCGAAGAGAGCGATCTGAACGAAAAATTCATCCTGGGCTCAGGAAAGGGGGGGCAGAAAGTCAATAAGACAAGCTCTTGTGTTTATTTAAAGCATGCGCCTTCCGGAATCGAGGTGAAATATCAACAAAGCCGCTCGCGTGAATTGAACCGTTACTATGCGCGCAAACTGCTATGTGAAAAGCTAGAAGAGATCATTTACAAGGAAAAATCGGAAAAGAAAAAACAGATCGAGAAAATTCGCCGACAAAAAAGAAAACGGTCAAAAAGAGCGAAAGAAAAAATGCTCGATAATAAAAAAAAAAAGTCGGAGAAAAAACAGCTACGATAAAA
>SLFE01000121.1 GCA_007124415.1 Waddliaceae bacterium
CAACAGTTTCCACCATATTTACATTATAATGGGGGCAAGAATGTGAGGCCTGCCCCTACAATTAAAATTGCAAATCACTAACAATCTTTCTCTTACAAAAAGTTATGCAGAATGCAGGGCCCGGCCCTATTGGCTAACCGAAGAGGTGGATCGCCTCAAGGGCCATGATGAAAAGGGTAAAAACAAAAAGAAGGGCCAGCAAACTGCGGCCGCCGAATAACAAGGGCCTTCCCTCAAGCTTCATATGATACCTGCCCACCCAGACTAGGGCAATAGGAAGGAGGCCGTTCAAGAAAGCCTCGCCGAAACCGCCAGCGACTCCCAAGGCTTCGATAAATATGCCCGGGTAGTTGAACGCCAAAATCGAAGGCGGGACGAAAACAAGCAGCGTCAGCGCCAGCCTCTGAAAACCTTTGCGCCCCATTTTGAAGCCGTCGCCTAAAAAGTCGATCATGGATAGCGATACGCCCAGTATGGATGTCGTAAGCGCGAAAAATCCAAAGAAAAGTACGATATGGCCCACCCAGGGTATGCCGGTAACCTGCGACAGGAGGCGGCTGGCGTGCACCCCTTGGGAGGCGGCATCCTCGAGATTTTCCAAAGGGACCGATCCTATGATCAGCCATTGCCAAATTGAAAAAACGACAAAGGGAAGCGTCGTGCCCAAAATGATGGCAAGGCGCAAATGGCTCCTGCTGCGCCTGAGGTATGTCGAAATGGACGGTATAATATTGTGGTAGCCATAGGCACTGAAAAGTATAGGCATCGCGAAAAGGCTCAGCTTCCAATTTTTCTTAAGCAAAAAGGCAGGGTCGACATCCTGAGCCCCGATCCCGATGAGCAAAAAATAGGAAATGATCAGGCCCGACATCAAGATCCAGTTGATCCTGTCGACAAACCAGGCGCCGACCAAAAGAATGGAGGCCAGCACAAGGGGGAAAACCACAAATCCCAGGCCGATGCCCATCTGATAGCCGGTCAATTGCCTGACGCTTTCGACCACCGTCGGCGCGCCGCCGGCTATGTAGGCCACCATAAGGCAGTAGTAGAGGAATAAAAAGAACCCGCCGCCAAGCCACTTGCCCGCCCGCCCCAAGAAACGCTCGGACATGGAAATCACATTGGCTCCGTCGGGCATCCACAAAGTCGCCTCTAGGAAAAGGAGGCCGGTCGAGAGCATGAACAGCCAGCAGACGAGGTTGACAAACATGGCGGGGAAAAACCCGCTCGCCCCGGTCGCAATGGGAAGGGCCAGCATGCCGGCTCCCATGCAGGTTCCCGCGATGAGAAGGGCTCCCCCTATCGTCGTCCCCGTATGTTCTGTCGTCAGCTCTTCCCTTCCTATCTCCATAGAAAAAGTGTAGCACGTATTTCTTTTTTCCTCGAGGGAAATTAAGGATTGTCATTTAGGACCGGCAGGGCTAAAATGTCAATCCAAATGGCAGAATCAGACGTCCCAATATTTATTCTCTGCGGAGGCCTCGGCACACGAATCAAGGAAGAGACCGAGTTCCGCCCCAAGCCTATGGTCCCAGTCGGCGGGAGGCCCATACTTTGGCACATTATGCGCTCCTACCGCAAATTCGGCTTCCGCCGTTTTATCCTCTGCCTGGGATTCAAGGCCGATGTGATCAAAGACTATTTTTTAAACTACTCGATTCTCAACTCCGATTTCAGCATCGATTTAAAAACGCGCGAAACAACGCTGCACGCCACCCATCATGACGAGGACTGGCAGGTCACTCTTGCCTATACGGGCGAGGCTGCCATGACGGGGTCCCGGATTGCCGTAGCGGCAAAAAAGTATCTCGGCGACGCCGAAAACTTCGCCGTCACCTACGGCGACGGACTGACAGACGCCGACCTTGCGGATGAATACCGCTTCCATTTGGAACATAAAAAAATCGGAACGGTTCTAGGCGTCAACCCGCCCTCCAGGTTCGGTGAAATCTGCCTCGATGGAAATGCCGTAAGAAAATTTGCCGAAAAACCTGAATTCAAAGAAAAATGGATCAACGGGGGCTATTTCTTCTTCAAAAGGGACATGCTCCGCTACTTGTCGGACGACGCCGATTGCGTCCTTGAAAAACAGCCCTTGGTCAGGCTCGCCGAGGACCGCCAGCTGAACCTGTTTCAGCATAGCGGCTTCTGGGCCTGCATGGACACCCAAAGGGACCGCGACTATCTGGAAAAACTTTGGCAATCGAACAATGCCCCCTGGAAACCGGAGCTTTCATATGCAATTAATTGACACCCCCCTCGAGGGAAGTTTTCTCATCGATCCTTGGAAAAAAAAGGACGACCGAGGCTTTTTTTCCCGCCTTTTGTGCACCGACGCCTTTAAAGAAAACGGCCTTGAGGATAATTTTGTTCAAGTCAACCACTCGTTTAGCAAAACGGCGGGAACTCTCCGAGGCCTCCACTATCAGCTGCCTCCCTTTGAGGAAACCAAGGTCGTCAAATGCGTCCGCGGCTCGATTTTCGATGTGATCGTGGATGTCAGGCCCTATTCTAAAACTTTCGGCAAGCACTTCAGCGCCCGTCTTGACGAAGAAAACGGCCTGATGATGTATGTCCCCAAGGGGTTCGCCCACGGATTTTATTCCCTCGAGCCGAATACGGAAATCATCTATTTCGTCTCGCAGTTTTATGCTCCCGAGCATGAAAGGGGAATTCGATGGAACGATCCGATGCTTTCCATCGAATGGCCGGGGAAGCCGGCAGTGCTTTCCGAAAAAGACGCCTCCCATCCCAATTTTAAAGCGGAAACGCAAACGGTATGAAAATCCTTTTCACAGGCGCCAGCTCGTTCACGGGGTTTTGGTTTGTCAATGAATTGACAAACCGAGGGCATGAGGTAACATGCACGCTGAGATCGGACTACACCGGCATCCGCAAGCTGCGGGCAGACAAGCTGGCAGACTGCAAACGCCGCAGCGCCCGCTTCGGCGCAAGCGATTTTCTGGACCTGCTCTCAGAAGAATCTTTCGACATACTCTGCCACCACGCCGCCCGCGTCGAGGGATACAAAAGCCCGGATTTCGACGTCGGCACGGCCTTGATGAACAATACCCTCAATCTGAACCGGGTAATGGACGCTTTCAAAAAAACAGGGGGGAAAAAAATCGTGATCACCGGCTCGGTTTTTGAAAGAGATGAAGGAGCCGGCACAAAACCACTCCGGGCTCTCTCTCCCTACGGACTGTCGAAAACCTTGACGAGCGAGGCGTTCGACTATTTTGCGAAGCGGTTTGACATACCCCTGCAAAAATTTGTCATTTCCAACCCCTTCGGTCCCTATGAAGAAGAGAGATTCACCACTTTTCTCGTCAAAAACTGGATGCAGGGCGTCTGTCCGGAAGTCAAAACGCCCGCTTATGTCAGAGACAACATCCCTGTTTCCCTCCTGGCCAAGGCCTACGCCTCGTTCGTCGAAAATGACGACAGGGTCTCAAAGTTCAACCCTTCGGGATTTGTCTCGACGCAAGGGGACTTTACAAAACGATTTGCCGCCGCGATGAGAAAGCGGCTCGCCCTTGCCTGCGATTACACCCTTTGCGATCAAACCGAATTTCCCGAGCCCTTGGAGCGGTACAATACAGACTCGCTGGACCACGGAACATACGGCTGGAACGAAGACCATTTCTGGGATGAGCTGGCCGGATATTATAAAGAAAGGTTGCTGGAAAGATGACTGTCGGCGTCGTTTTTGTCACGCACCGCGCCAAGCGCCACCTGCCGCGCTGCCTCCCACCAATACTCGAATCGCCACTAAAACCCCGCGTTGTCGTGATGAACTCCTCCTCAAGCGACGGCACGGTGGAATTGGCCGAAGAGATGGGAGCCGAGACGCTGGTCATTCCACGCAGCGAATTCAACCACGGCTTAAGCCGCGAAAAGGCCAGACGCTTTTTGAAAACCGACATCGTCGTGATGATGACGCCCGACGCCTACGCAGAAAGCTCCGATATGCTGGAGCATTTGATCCGCCCGATCGCCGAGGGAAAAGCAGCCGTCTCCTACGCCAGGCAAATCCCGCACGACGGCGCCGTTTTTTTTGAGTCCTTCCCCCGAGCGTTCAATTATCCCGAGACTTCCGAAATCCGCTCCTACGAAGACAGAAAAAGATACGGCGTCTACACGATCTTCTGTTCCGACTCCTGCGCCGCCTACAGCAATCGGGCCCTGGACGAGGCGGGCGGGTTTTCGCACGCACTCATCGGCGAAGATACTTTCACAGCGGCAAAGCTTCTTAAGCGGGGACACAAGATCGCCTATGCAGCCGATGCGATCGTCAAACACTCCCACCGCTATTCGCTCCGCCAGGAGTTCCAAAGACATTTCGACACCGGCCTTGCCCGCAAATTGAATGAAAATCTTCTCAAAGACTACGCGGCCGATGAAAAAAGAGGACGGCAGTATGTTTTGCAAATGCTTGAAATCCTGGCCAAAAAGCAGCCTCTTTCAATTCCCTATGCCCTGTTGCAATCAGGCGTCAAATACCTGGGCTACCGCCTGGGAAAAATGAGCTCGAACGCTCCTCTTTGGCTGAAAAAAATTTGCAGCGGGCAAGATTTTTATTGGAAAAAAAGTTCCTAGCTCCTATTGTCCTGCGTAAATTTATGGAGGCGTCTATGAGCTTTCTTGTCAGACACGAAAAAACATTTAAAATCACACCTGATTGGCACCTTGATGTCAGCTACTCCGATACCGAAACAGAGACGAGTATTTTGGAGTCGGACGAAATTACCCTTCCGGCAGCCCGCACTCTTTCGAAATCGTTTTCCGCATTGTCATGTATAGAAAGCCATAGGGACGTCGAATGCGAATCCAGTTCATCCAGCGACTCGGGATATGAAGCCGACACCGGACTGCCTCAAGCAGCAAAAAGGAGGCACCATTCTTTTGGGCCGGACACACTAAAACCGCTTAACCTCGATAAAATCTGTTCGGGCGCATTTTCAGAGCAAGAGAGCAGCAGCGACGCACGCCCTCAACGTTCGCTGTCGCTTTCATCCCCCGAAAAAAATCTTCCTATTATAAAAGTGCTCAAAATAGAAGGAAAAGCCCCTGTTAAAGAAATCTTCTTGAACCTCAAAGAGAAAGAGCCGATTACCGGTAAAACTTATCATACGCTCATGCAAGAGTGCTTCAAAAAAGGAGATCCCTTCGACGTAGCTGTCGCCATACCGGACAAACGAACCGCCCATGTATTCTACGCAGCCAAACTTAAATGGAATCCGAAAGAGGACTCCATCAATCCCGTTACCGGAAAAAAAATAGAAAAAATCTGGTGGTTCTCCATTTACGGCAACTTTCAAAACTTTGTCTATAACGGAAACTCCAGTGAACGGACTCAAAAGATCGGGTCGCGGATCAATAAAAACTCCCCCCGTTCAAAACACGTCAAGTCGCTTCCGCTTGGAAATGGAATAAACTGCGATCTCGATCTTGGAGATACAGAGCCGCTGACGGGGCGCTCCTATCGAGCCCTGATGAATGAGCATTTTGAAACTCCCAAGCAATCCTATTCTGTGGCCGTTGTCACTGAAAAAGGAAGACGCCGGGTTTTAGACGCCGCCGCTTTAGGGTGGAATCCCGACAAAAAAAACAAAAATCCCAAAACCGGCAATCCAATCAAAAACATTTGCTGGCTCTCAATCCACCGCGGTTCCGAGGACTTCAACTACATAGCCGGGGCGGCATTTTTGGAAGGAGCAAAGACGTTGGAATTTGAAAACTCCCGCCTGAATTTCAGACTTGAACAAAAAGAGCCGATCACAGGATCGACCTATCGGAATCTTATGCTGGCCCAACCTCCTCTTACCCTGGCTGTAGCTTTCGAAGAGATTCCCTACATTTTCCGCGCCGAGAATCTCGGCAAATGGGATCGCGGCACGAAAATGCTAAATCCCGTGACCGGCAATGTCATCGAAAAAATATGGTGGTTTGAAATTGCCGGCGAAAACCAAAAACTCAACTTTATCGCCAGCTCCGAGGATACCAGCGAGCAAATCGCATCGCAGAACCGCCTGCAATCCCCTCGCTCCGGTTCATTCATTCAAAAATTAGGATCCCAAATTAAAATGTCGCCTAGGAAAGATGGGAAGTCTTAATTTACTGTCTCAAGGAGTCAAACAGGGAGGACTTCCATGTCATCTATAATCGGATCCATCCGGGGCAGGAATAGCCGATATATGCCTCCGGAAAGCAGTCAAAGCATTTCTTCATCAAGCGTTTCTTTCTCGGAAGAGGAAAATTTAGATCCCGGCGAAACTTTGCCATACAGGGACAATTATGCCTTGATGCGTGCCGAGCCCTCCTTCCTTCCTCGGGTTGCTGAACGCATTGACAAACCCAAAGCCGAATGCAAGCCTCGCAGTCATTCAGCGCCGGAATATCTCCATAACGTCGACAAAATTACGGCTGCTAGCAGGGGCCGCCAAAAGTTGGAACGGCTGAAAAGCCTTGCAGACATCCGTAAAAAAAGCTGGCGCTTCCCAAAGGCGGCCCGGTTATAAATTTTTTCCTTCTTCAAAAAGATCCTCTCACAAAGCAAACTTTTTATGATTTGTTCGTCAACGATGAAAAGCGGGGCAAACCCTTATCGCTGGCTGTTGTCAAATTTCGCAATAAAAAAGAGTATTCTTTTTTTTATGGCGAGCAACTGAAGTTTCTTCTTAAATACATTCCTTCCAGCAGCTATTTAAAGAAAATGAAAACGATCTATTGGTTTTCTCTGAGATCGTTAAACGACTCGTCCTTCGCATATGCGGGAAAAACCGACAGGCCGCGGTTTAAAGCTATTTTAAATAGAAAGAAATCCTTGGGCGTGTTTTAATTGACACCCGATGGAACGGTTGATCATCCTCATTTGCCTGTTAACTTTGTGCGGCTGCGCCCCGCAAACTTTCGACTACTGCGTCGAGGGAGCGGACGAGTTTGTCGTCGACTCTTACAACATCCGCCAGGGCAAGCTGACAATCCTTGAAATGCAAGGGCGCTGCCAGGAATGCCTCCCCCCCGACGCCATGTGCGAATACGAAGACGTCATCGCCGAAGACGATATCCTGAACATCGCCGTCTACCACCCTTTGAGGCAGGATTTGATGCAGTCTTTCAGCTTCATCAACCAGACCATCGGATTCAAAGTGACAAACGGAAGCGTCGACATTCCCGACATTCCTCCCGTTTGTGTCGCAGGTTTGACTTTGACCGAAGCGCGGCACGCGATTCAAAATGCCTACCAGGAGCATATCAGCGATATCGAAGTGTTTATCACCTACAAAGACCGCCTGGCAAGGAAAGTCGACCTTGCCGGTCTGGTCGGCACCCCGTATATCCCGGTCGACGGCAAGATCCGCCTCTATGAAGTCCTCTCGAAGGCGCGCGTGCCGACTACCGCCAATTTTTTTATGAGCTACATCGAACGGGAAGGCGAGCTGCTCCCCGTCGACATGTACAGGCTCCTTGTCGAAGGGGACATGAGCCAAAACATCGTGATGAGGGGAGGAGACAAAGTCTTTATCGCCGATCCGATAGAGGCGCGGGCGATGATCATGGGCGAGGTCGGGCGGCCGACGGCAGTGAATCTGCCTTCGGGGTATATTTCTCTTAGAGAGGCTCTCGTCCTGGCAGGCGGCATTCCTTTTACCGGAAACTCAAACCGCATCCAGGTCATTCGGGGCGGGCTGATCAATCCGAAAATTTATGTTCTGTCTTGGAAGCACATCATCCACCTGCCCAATGAAAGCTTGCTGCTGATACCGGGAGATACCGTCTACGTCACCGAAAAACCCATTACGAGATGGAACCGCTTTATCAGCCAGCTGCTGCCCAGCATGCAAGGGGTCACATCCTGCAACGACGCCTACAGGGTGTTCACACCTTAAAACGAGGACCTGTATGAAGTTTGAAGATTACCTAATAGCCCTCTCGGATGTCTTCCACATCTTCAAACGGAATCGAAAATACATCCTGGCAGCGGCCCTCGCCCTGGCCGCCTTGGCCTCTTTCTATGCAATGTCGCGTCCTGTCGTCCATCAGACAAAAGCCAACTTCCGGGAGATGGGAAAGCAGGAAGGGTCGCTAAGCCCCTCCGTCACGCAAATTCTTCTCGGAGGGAAAAAAGACGTCCAAAGCAGCCAGGCCATCTCATCGATGAAATCGCGGAAAATCCTTGCCGGCGTCGCACGCAGCCTGGGACTTCAGGCAAGCATGCAGGAAGCAGGCGCAAGCCGGGGACTCTTCGGAAGAATGCTGGACAACATTAAAATCCAGTGTGCCTACCTTTTAAAAAAAGAGACTGTAGAGACCCGCTGCCCACAATGCCCCTTAAAGCTTGTACAAGTTGATTATGACGGCAAAAGCACCCTTCCGCTCTCGATTGATTTCACCTCTTCCGACACTTACTTGGTCAAAAACCGCTACGGCACCATCGGCGAAGGAAAATTGGGCCATCCTTTTAGGACCGACCACTTTTCCTTTACCCTCGCCCCGGAAAAATTTCAGGACTATGAAAACCGCCGCTTCGGAATGAGCCTCATCCCTCTTGGCAAAATGGTCGACCATCTTGAAGCAAGCGTCAATATTGAAGAAGACGACAACGACGCCAGCCTGCTTGTCCTTGAATACAACCACCCCAACCCCGAAAAAGGGCGGCTGATTCTAGACGCGATCATGCAAGCCTACCAGAACCACCTCAAAGCCGAAAACGACCGCTTTGCCGAAACGCAGCTTGCCTACCTCAAGAAACGTCAGGAAGAAATGTTTGCGAGCCAAACGAAAGTCATGGAAAAACATGCCCGAATTCTTGCCGACGACCTCTCCTCCTCGGGTTTTGTAAACTTTGAAAAGGAAATGGAATTCCTGTTTAAAAACCGCCTCGGCTGCCTTGAAAAAATCAACAAGCTTGAGATGCTCGTCGAACGCCTGCAAACCTTGCCCGAAGAGCCCGATGGAGGCGGCCAGATACTCGCGCACGAAGAGCTGGCCCCGATAAGTCCCGTCCTCAAACAGCTCACCGACCTAAAAATGCAAAGGGACAGCCTGACCCTCGCCCTGGCGCAAAGTCCCGGCGACCCGATTCCGGCAAACCTCTCCTCCCAGTTTTCGACCCTTGAAGATGTCAGCCGCACCAAAGATGAAATCACAGATATCATCGCCTATGTTGAAAACGACCGCCCCATTCCCTCGGATTACGCCGTCACAAAAAAACCCTTCCTGCTCGTCGGCGAATGGAAAGAAAAGCTCGAAAGCAGCAAAACGGTC
>SLFE01000020.1 GCA_007124415.1 Waddliaceae bacterium
AACTAATGTCCGGGCAAAAATAATGTCCGGCCACGAGACTTTTTCGGGATGATCGAACCGCTGCTGCTCCACCTTGAGGAGTTTTTCCTCCGCTTGCCTGACAGTCAATTCGGCTTGATCGGCCTTTTGCGACAAATCCTCGGGTTTTAAGTTTGAAAGATCGAGACGGGCTTCGGCAAACTGCTTTTCTTGTGACAGCTTCTCAAGATTTTTTGCAAGATGAGTGAGTAATTGCCGGTTTCCGTTCTGTCTAAGCTCAAGGAGCTCCAATCTGACCCGGGTTTTCATAATCTCGAGGCCGCCTATCAGTTTTTCGGCAGTCGACTCGGGAAGAACTCGATACTGCACCTGTAAAAAATCAAGATCCTGCCTGAGCAAATCGATATTGGCCTGAATCAAAGTCTGCTCCCGTTCGATTTGAGCGCGCCTTCTGTCGATCTCCCGGATTCTTTCCGCCACTTTGAGCCAATCGGACAAATGATAGACGCTTAAAAAAAGCGGCTGCACTTCCTTGTACTCAACTGCTTCTTGTTTTTCGGCTTGCAGATTCTTCAGTAAAAGTATAAGCCTCTCAATTTGAGTCGTCAGCTGAACCTGGTCTTGGACGCCCGCCTTAATCTCCTCAAGTTTTTGCACCATTTGATCGATGCGGTTGTCGATATCGTCTCCTTCGGAAAAATATCTCCACCAGCCTACCCTCAGATCGACAGGGTCGGGCATAGGCGGTTCGGCAGCTGCCTCATTGGCTCCGGCAGAAGCCGTTAGGACAGAAAAAGCAACCAAAAATAAGAACAGACGTTTCATCGGAAAAATCCCCCATTCACCTGATTAAGTGATTGTTAAAAAAAATGCAAGGAAGCCTCCATTTCGGATTTGATAAAATTACCGAATCGGGTACTATGCATGGCATGAGATATTTTTTTACCATACTTATGTTCACTGCCTTCTTTTTGCCTCTTTCCGCAAAAAGCGAATGGCAAAAGCTTACCTTGAGAAAGAAAGAACGATACCCCGAATCCGCCTCTCTCTATCTTCCAAAGGAGGACAAGTTTGTGTGGAAGAGGGCCCACCAGTCGTCTCTGCCGGACAAATCATTCGCCGTTTGCGAATACATCCCTGAAGACCAAATCCTTAAGGAATGGCAGGAAATGGTCAGCATCACTTTCTCATCCGACACCGAGCATACAATCCCTGAACTTCTGGCGATCACAAAAGCGCAGGTATTCGGTGCGCACCGTCATTCACACGTCACATGGACAATACACAAGGCCACTGAAAACGACGCTATTTATGAATGGTCGATTCCAAAAGGACATTATCGCATGGCTCCCCAAGTCCACCTTGTTCGCCTTATCAAGTCGGAAAACGGCGCCCACTCGCTGGTCTACAGCAAAAAATCCCCACAGATCGATGATGAAGCCCGCCAGGACTGGATGGATTATTTCTCCTTGGGCAAAGTCGAATAGTTTTCGGCCGTCTCAGATTTTTTCAGTATAACAAGTAAGGCGCAGGTGACCGCAATTAACGAAATCATATTGAACATCTTCATGGGATGGCCGGCAAAATAAAGGGCTCCTATGCCGTTTGGAATTTCGAGCCATGCGGCAAATCGTCCGACAGTATTGAAAAAAGGAGCCAGAGGAATCGTTGTTGCCATTAAAAACAATAAATTCCTTTTTCCAAGCTTCCTGAATATTTCCTCTCCGAAAATCAACAGCGTTAAAAGCCAAAAAATGGCGACATGAAACCATGATCCCGGGCTCAAATGAGCGTTCTCGAGTCCTCTTGGCGTCATTCCCACATCCTTGGTTCCAAGATACTCGGCAGGGTAAGGCCCTGGATACGGCTCTCCCGGCGGCTGTTCATAAGTCACTGTAAGATTGGGATGGGTGTCCCAAACAAGGGCTATGACCGCTCCAAGGGATACTAAAACCAATAAAATCGACCAGCTGAAAATCATGCACCCCCGGATGTAGTGGAAGCTGTCTTCTTTCTTTTCAAGGCCGCAAAAGGCTATAAGGCCGAGCAAACCTAAAATCATCATTAAGAAATAAAGCGACGCCGGAAGAACGTAAACAAGGCTGTGATATTCCATTCGAATAAACAAAATATAACCGATAAAAATAGCCGGAATGCCAATATACCCCAGCCAAAGAGCCGCTCTAAACAGCAATTCAGGCGCCCCAATGGCCTTTAAGGTCATGATCGTCAAAAAGAAGCCTGCGACAAAAAAGAAAAGATGACCGTGGAACTGCACTAAAGCGGCGGGATCGATCGGCTTATTCAGGGCTTTAAAGGCCAAAGTCATGTACCACCCCACCAGAAGGCCTGCCAATCCAAAAACCACCGGGAACCAAAAGATCAGCCGGGGAATTTTTATCCCGCTAATGAACTCATATTTTGAAATCGAAGGATTTGATTGAGAAAAAAAGGGAAGATGAAACCCGATCCCGCTCAAGACAACCAAAGCTAGCGCAAAAAAGAGCCATACCTCCATGACAAAAATTCCGGTGCCGTAGGCAAGATATTCCATGCCGAATTCGTCCGGAAAAGCCAGCGGATCAAGGGCGCCTCTTTGCACTTTGCTGACGTAGTAGGCGGCAAGTGAAATTTGCCACAGAACAGGGGCCAAAAAGGAAGTCCAAACGATAAAGCGCTTGGCCCGGGCTTTCAGCGATAACGAGGGGAGAAAAAACGCCGCCAATAAAATCAATACCGACCACCAAGCCATATGAGCGTGCCCGACCTTGATATATTCAGGCACGGCGACTTTCCAGATCAAGTAAATCCATACGCCGATCAAGCCGGTAAAAGATCCTATAAACAAGGTGACAAGAGAAGCTAAAAACAAGGGAAGATTCAATCCGATGGGGATGGTTTTACTGTGCGGGTGCAAGGGAAACTCCTTTTTTGCCCCCTTATACAATAACCCTGATTATTCGTCTCGGATGACATCCATTTGATCTTCTTTGCCGATTTCGACGTCTTTAAGCAATTCCATGATCTCGTCGCGGTTCAGACTCTTGATGATTGCCTGGTCATCGGCCCCGATGACATCTTCCATCAGGCGTCCTTTCCTTTCAATCATGCTGTGGATTTTTTCCTCGAATGTACCCCGAGTGACCAATTTAAAGACCTGCACCCCGCGCACCTGGCCGATGCGGTGGACCCTGTCGGTTGCCTGATTTTCCCTTGCGGCGTTCCACCAGCGGTCGTAATGAACGACAACAGAAGCGGACGTCAGATCGATTCCGAGCCCCGCAGCCTGCAATGAAGCGACAAAGATTTCGCAATCGGGATCTTCCTGAAAACGCCTGACCTCTTCTCCTCTCTTTATCGTCGCTCCCCGGATGCCGGCAAATCCGATTCCTTTTTTCCGCAGATGACTTTCGATAATATCGAGCTGGGAAAGATACTGGGAAAAAACGACCGCCTTTTGACCACTGCCCTTGACCTCGTCGATAAGCTCGACAAACCTTTCCCACTTGCCAGATTGGTACTGTTCATAATTTTCCGCGTTTTGGTAGTACACGGCCGGGTGGTCGCAGATTTGCTTGAGCCTTGCAAGAAGGGCGAAAACATGCAGATAGGGAATCGCATCTCCTCCATGGCCCATCTCCCTTAAAATAGCCGCCTTGGATTGCTCCAGTGTCTCCTTGTACAGCTGCTGCTGCTGGGGAAGGAGGGGGCAAAAGGAGATCTCTTCGATCTTTTCCGGAAGGTCGCTAAGGACATCCTCTTTTTTTCTTCTAAGAATGAAGGGGTGGATGAAACGGGAAAGCAAACGTTTTCTCTTGTCATCTTGATTTTTCTCTATCGGAAGAATAAAGAATTCCCGAAAGTCGGTAGCGCCCGGCATGTAGGTGGGGAGCACGATATCGAAAATCGACTTAAGCTCCCGGAGGTAATTTTCTATCGGCGTTCCGGTCAAACCGACACTCATGCGGGATTTCAGCGAAAGCAGCGAGCCGTGAAGCTTGCTTCGGTAATTCTTTGCCATTTGAATTTCGTCTAAAACGGCGACTTCAAAGCGTATTTGGCTGAGCAGCTCTTTTTCACGCCTCCAAATTCCATAAGAGGTGAGTAAAACATCGTAATCTTCGTGAAAACCCTCCAAGCTTCTCTTGGCGCCGTAAAATGTGAACACCTTGCATCCGGGAAGAAATTGATGAAATTTATCCTGCCAATGATAAATAACTGAGGTCGGACACAAAACGAGGAAGTGGGATCTCTTTCTTCTTGCCTTTATGACCGAGGCGATCAGGGCCATCGCCTGCAATGTCTTCCCGAGTCCCATGTCGTCGCACAGGAGGCCCGAAAGCTTCTGGTTGTAGAGGAACCATAGCCATTCCAAGCCAACCTGCTGGTAAGGTCTAAGATCTGCTGTGAAACCTTCGGGATCGGGTTTGACCGGGGTTTTAAATTCAAGAAGATTCCCAAGATGTTCTCGAACGCTCCGGGCCTTTCTTCCCCTTCCTTCCGGAACCTCGACCGTCTCGAAAGCAAGAAGCCTGAGAAGATCAAGAGTCTTCAGCTTAAGTCCGCCGCCGTCTTTTCCCAAGGCTTTTTTTCCGACCTGGTAAAGCCATCCAAACCGATCCTGCTTCAAGTCGAAAAGCCCCGCCTCTGTTCTGACAAATCTTTCCTTCCGCAAAATTGCCTCAAGCAGCTCCCGGGCGCTCGCTTCTCCAACGCGGGTTCTGTAAACGATCTTCACCGCGAGATGATCATTTTCTTCGTCGATGTTTTCAATGACAAGCTCGGGGTCGATATTTTTTTCAAGCCTGGGGTCGATGTCGACAATAAAGGGTCTTAGCTGATCGACTTCGTAGGCCAAGAATAAAGACTCCCTTTCGGAAGTCATTTCAAGAGGAGTGTGAAACTGCTCGGGTATCCTCGGGTCGATGGGAAGTTTATGAAACCCTTCGCCCGGGGTAAAGACATAATCGTCAAAAAACTTCAAACTGGCATCTTCGTATTCGGGCCGCCGCTCATGGACCAATTGGATAAAAACCTTGTCTTGTGCATTGATTGCGACCGAGAGCCCCGACTTTTTTATCGGACATCTCGGGCTGAAGAATCCGGGAACCAAGGTTAACTCATCACTGTTTGCCTTAATGAAAAGAGGTACCTGTTCGGGTTTGATCACCACTCCGGCTCTTACGGGAAAGCCGATTTGCGCCGTCGATTTTTGATAGAACCCCTCGCCGGGTATATAGATCCATTGCCCGAAGTCCACCTCGTTTTCAAGCCCTTCGTCCCGAACGACCTGGCTTGAAAAATGAAGATAGCCCTCATCGTCGAGCTCATAGACAAGCTGGGCCTCTATATTCACCTGATGCGTCTCGAACCCTTTCTGTTCATTGAGCCAATACCGATTTTTGGAAACAAAATTGTTGATTTTTTCAGAAGGAACTACCGTCTCTGCATCCTGAAACCGAAGCCCCTCAAAGTGCATGAATCCTTTTTCGGGAAGGTATATCCAGTCGTCAAAAATATGAGACTTAGGATCGGTAAGATCTCCCTGCTCGAAAATATAGGCCCTAATGTGAAGATTGAAAGAGGAGTCGAAGAAAAGCTCGTATGAAGGATGGACAGTCTCCCTGGAGATCTTTTCATTCACCAGATGGGACTGAATAGTTGAGAAATGGCGGTTCAGCAATTCAGAGATTTGCCGGCTGCCCAGCTTTGACTCGGTAAAAATTCCTTGCTTTGTGAGCGCGTAAAACCCGTCGCCGGGAACATAGAGCCAGTCCCCCACGACAATTCCCTTATCTTTCGGGGGAATTTCGACGGCGGATTTCGCAGGCTCCCTCAGCCGCACCTCCATTGTCCCCTCCCTGCGGTCGAAATGCAGTTCCACAGCCTCCTCTTTTTCGATCCCGTAAACGTTCAGCGGCGAGTCGACAGTCGTCAAAGCGGGAATGACAAGAGGAAGGTTGGCCTCGGAGAGATAAAAGCCGGCCCTGAAGTCTTCGAATGCGGCATCCAGCCAGTCAGGGAGGCCTGACTCGCCGCTTTCAAACGAAATTTTGCAGGGCTTGTTTTCATCCTGCTCCATAAACATCCTTTTAGCGATATCGCTCCAGAATGAAAGCTCGTACCTCAAATGCGAGCTTGGCCTTCCTTCATGCCAAAGAGCCAGATCTTCCGAAGATAAGTGGGAAAATTTGATCGAGGTGTCCTCCGTCGCCGGCTCCCAATCCTCCACCAAATCTGCCAGCCACTTCTTTCCCCTTTCAGTCACACCTTCAATTTCAACAATGACCTTTCCCGAGGGAGATTCGAAGCCGAACTTATCTTTTTCCAGCTCTTTGAGCACCGACGGCCGATCGCCGAGGCGGTCGGCAAAGATTTGACAAAGGACATTCCAAAGCGATTTGGCAAAACGGTGGTGAAGGGGGAGCTTGCGCTTATTGAAAATGCGGAGGTAGGCGGCCGCCAAATGAATGCAGGAATGACCATCCATCTCCTGGCTGCATGTGCAAAAGGAGTCGAGGAGCCGGCCCTGGGGATCCAATTGCAAAAAGACCCACTCCCCTCCCGATTCGTCCTTTTTAAGGATTTGAATCTGGTAGGTCCCCTCGGAAAATTCAACCTCTCCTACAGCACCGCTGTCCAGCAGGAGCTTGGCCTTTTCCTCATAAGCTTTCAGGCGTTTCGGCAACATCGTTTTCTTTTGAAGGTTTACCTAATATTAACAGGCACATTGTGTTGATGGCCAGCACTGCGGCCAGTCCCGCCAAAGCCCCGGCTCCATAAGCCACATAGGGCGTAATTGTCGGGATCATCCCGGGAGCAATGATAAACGCGCCATAAATCGTTCCGATCACCTTTCCCCAGTTGCTGACAGTGCGCGCGACAATGATATCGGCGATGAATCCCGGCGAATACACCTCGGCCATCCTGTGGGCCCAGATCCCCGAGGCGACGCAAGCGCCCCAGACCCACTTGTTTCTCGGTTTGGAACCCTCCACAAGAGCGCATACCCCCCGATATCCGAGAGCGCCGCAGTACACAAACGGCCTTGAGGCCATTGCGGCTCCACTTTGAACAGAATCAAAAATTCTCATAACCCCCACCACTTGGATACAATTTTAGGATTATATCACAAACGAAACTCCAATTCCTCTTTTTTTCCTGCATTTGCTTATGCCTGTTGTAAAATTAATATTAATAATTTAAAAATACCTTTTTAAGGAGAAGCTCTTATGGATGAACACTTAGGTCTTGACCTTTCCGGCAAACACCGCGACACCTTCCTTCAGCGTCTCCACTTTTTCATCAAATTGGCCTTGAGGATTCTTTCAGTTCTCATGGTTGTCGTGATTGTGTGGGGCGTCTTAGATGTCTGCTGGCTTCTTTATACCAAGATATGGGAAGAGCCGAAATACCTGCTCGACATCAACGACATGTTCGCCACCTTCGGCGCCTTTCTCGCGGTTTTGATCGCGATCGAAATTTTCGTCAACATCGTTCTTTACCTAAAGGACAACGTGATCCATGTGAAGCTTGTCGTCGCTACAGCCCTTATGGCTGTTTCCCGAAAAATCATCGTCATGGACTACGAGTATATTGAACCGGCCTATGTCCTGGCCTCGGCAGTGGCGATTTTCGCTTTGGGAATCACCTACCGTCTTGTAACCGAACCCTAGTTTAAGGAGTTGCTATCATGGGAGAACACTTAGGTCTCGACCTTTCAGGGGAGCAGAAAGACAGCTTTCTCAAATACCTTCATTTCTTCATTAAGCTTGCTCTCAGGGTGCTTGCGGTTCTGATGTGCGTTGTGATCGTCTGGAGCGTTGTCGATGTCTGCTATATCCTATACACCAAGATATGGGAAGAGCCGAAATACCTGCTCAACATCAACGATATGTTCGCCACCTTCGGCGCCTTTTTGGCTGTTGTGATCGGAATTGAGATCTTCGTAAATATCGTTTTCTACCTTAAAGAGAACGTGATTCATGTCAAGCTTGTTGTCGCAACGGCCCTTATGGCCGTCTCCCGAAAAATCATTGTGATGGACTACGAATACATTGAGCCGGCCTATGTGCTCGCCTCGGCAGCCTCCATTTTCGCCCTGGGGATCACCTACAGGCTCGTCACCGAGAAACATTTAAACATTAATGAAGAGCTAGCCTCCTCGAACGAGAGCAAAGACTAGCGAGGCAGCCAAAGCAATCAGGCAGATGGCGCCGATTAAAAGAAATTTATAGGTTATCCGCATGTGCCTTGTCCTTTAATCATTAAACTAACTCGAACAGCTCCGAATGAATTTTCCAGTAGGGAATCGACAGACTCTTAAGCGATTCGTCAATCGCTTTTTTCATCGGAGGAGGCCCGCAAAAGAAGTATTCAAGCTCCTCCCTCTCTTTGGGAAGGTGTTCATCCAAAAGCTTTTGGTCGACAAATCCCGTTGCCCCCTTCCACGACTCCGTAGGTCGGGCAGCGGCGATCACGACTTTAAGGTTCATTTGCTCTTCAAGTCGCTTCAAATCCTCGCCGAATGCCAAGTCCTCTTCATTCTGTATTCCATAAAAAAGCAAGAAGGGTCGCTCGTCTTTTCTGTCGGCCAGCGTCCTAAGCATTGAGATCATCGGGGTGATGCCTATTCCTCCGGCAATGAAAACAGCCCCCTTCGCATCGGGAAAATAGTCGATCGTAAAGGAGCCGTAGGGGCCGTCGACATAGGCGACAGAGTTGACAGGAAAATCTTTAATTCGACTTGTGTAGTCTCCCAACTCCTTGATGGTGAAGCTTAAAGGATTTGTCTTAGTTGCGCTCGAGGACATGGTAAACGGGTGGTCCTCAAAGTGGTAGGGGGACTGTCCGAGAATCAGCCAGGCCAGCTGTCCCGGATAGAATTCGAACCCCTGGTGGCCTATAGCCTCGAGAGTGACCGTCCAGCAGCGGTCGGACTCTTCACGGATGTCTGAGATTCGCCACGGCTTGTGGGCGAGCATCACCGGTTTGATCTTTCTTGTGTAGAGCAGGCATAAAAGGACGATTATAGCTGTGCTACCCCAAAGAATTTGCTTCAGCGGACTGTCCACATAGTAGCCAACAGCCGCCACGTGGGCATAGGAGAAGCCGATAATTGTAATGCCAAGAATCCAATGGAGGATCCTCCAGATTTCGTAGTCGAGGGAAAGGGCTTTTCTAAACAGGGA
>SLFE01000145.1 GCA_007124415.1 Waddliaceae bacterium
AAGCCCGAAGAGGAGCCAAAGCCCGAAGAGGAGCCCAAGCCCGAAGAGGAGCCAAAGCCCGATGAGGAGCCCAAGCCCGATGAGGAGGCCGAAGACGAAGGCGAAGACACATTATTTGAAGATGAGGACTCTGAAGATACTGACAAGGAGAGCCTTCTGGCGGAGATTGATCTCGATCTGAGCGAGACCTCCCCTTGGCTCCTAAAAGTCGTCTCAGGGCCCAATAACGGGGCTCAGTTCTCAATGTATCCCGATACCAGCTACGTGATCGGCAGCGACCCCGCTGACTGCGACATTGTTTTTCACGACGTGAGCGTCTCACGCCAGCACGCAAGATTGTCGATCGGCGCGGACAACTCCATGACCATAGAAGATATGGGCAGCAGCAACGGAACTTTGATTGAAAGCAAGAAAACCGAAGGCAAGCAAAAAGTCTCGCCGAACACGCTCATTTCGGTAGGAACCACCTCTTTTATCGTCTACGACAGAGAAGGGGAAAGAAGTACGATCGTCTCCCCTCTTCTGCCTCAAATCGTGAAAATCCTCCAACAAAAGGAAGATGAGGCTCCTCCTAAAGAGGAAAAACAGCCACGGAAAGTCAAGAAGAAAGGAAAAAAGGAGGCCGCCGCTCCTAAAAAGCCCGCTCAAAACCTCGGCTCCTTCCTCTTTACGTCCATTATTACCGGCGTATTCATCCTCGTGGGCATTGCCACGCTTTTCCTCTTCCAAGCCGAGGAATTGGCAGCGCCTGCGGAAATCGAACCGAAGCAGGCGCTGGAATCGGCCATTGAGGGATATCCCGGAGTTCGCTGGAACTTCAGCCCCGCCGCGGGACGGCTCCTTCTTGTCGGACATGTTCTGACTCCTGTGGATCGCAACCAGCTGCTCCACAGCGTCCGCGCTCTGCCATTCGTCAGGGAGGTCGATGACAATATCATCGTCGACGAGCTGATCTGGCAGGAGCAAAATAGAATCATTGAGAAAAACCCCGCCTGGAGAGCCGTTACCATCCACGCCCCCTCGCCGGGAAGGTTTGTCATCTCCGGCTACATTGAAACCAGGCAGCAGGCGGAAAATTTAAGGGATTATCTGGCCAGGAACTTCCCCTATTTAGACCTTCTGGAGCAAAGAATCATCGTTATTGAAAATATCGCCACCGAGGCAAGAACCATGCTTCAGGACCGCGGGTACAGGGCTGTGGACGTCGATGTTTCTTCCACAGGAGAAGTCATCTTAAGCGGCGAAATCCCGGCAGGGCAAAGATCGGCCTATGAGGACCTCTTAGGCCAAGTAAGCGAAATTACAGGGGTTAGAGACATCAGATCCTATGTTACCGAGATGCCGGAGGCCGAAGAACTGGTCGATTTGACCGGAGAATACACCATTTCGGGCTCGGCAACCGGGCCTGACGGCAGAATCACGGTATTTATCAACGGCAGGAGGCTGACTGTGGGCGATATGCTAGATGGCAGGCGCGTCACCTCTATCGATCCAAACACTATTATGCTCCAAAGAGGGGATACAATGTATAAAATTGATTATAATCGCTAAATGGTGTATAATAATAATATAAGGGAAAGAAAGGATACAAAGAAAATGTTTGGACTAGAAGGGGATAAAAAGAAAAAAGGGCAGGAATTCGTCTTTGATCTTGAAGAAGACATAAAAGACGGCGCTCGAGGGCGCGAAATCAAAGAAACTGCATCCGGCCGGGTAAAAGAAGTAAAAGATATCCTCAGAAACGGAAACGACAAAGAAGATTTTGACAAGTTTGGAATTCTCCTGCACGGCTACACATCCTTGCAAAAGGTTTTAGCCCGTGTAGGCAAAAAACGCTAACAATCCGAAGCCGATATCATCGTAAATGTTTACTTGGTATCTGCTTCAATAATAATTTAATACTGGAGGCAATTATGGCCTTTGAACGAGAAGGATTTGACATGGAGACGCTAGTCAGGGTGATTACTGACGCCACGGTTAGCGCCAAACAAAAATTAGACGACATTCAAGCCCGTAAGAGTTCGATCAGCATCGGCGACATGTTCGACATGCAGATGTTGATGAACCACTTGTCGCAGCTGTCGGAGATGTCGACATCTGTGGTCAGCGCGGCTAATACGGCTATATTGTCATTAGCGCGTAACGTGAAAGGATAATTACGAATGGTCACGGTCGGGTCGAAATATTGGTCCGGCCGGCTTATTCATCCGTATTTATCGCATTTCTTGTTGCGATGCAACGCAAGCTTGTAATTGATTTTGATACCGAATATGATAGTGGAACGAGGGTAGGATATGCCGAAGAAAACACTGGAAGACTTCAAAGAAGACTTCCCGTTATTGATAGAGGCCGGATTTGTAGCAGTCAAGCAGCTTGACGAAACCAGCGCGAGACATTTGTTTCACGCGGCGAAGCTGCTGAACCCGGAGAGCACGGCCCCGGACATTGGGATAGGCTACATAGCCTTGAACAAACTCGAGGTCAAGGAAGCGACCGGGATTTTTGAAAAGATTGTGAAAATCGAGCCGGACAATCAATTGGCAAAAACCTTTTTGGGCATTAGCTATCTACTGACAAAGGCTAAGCGGAAAAAGGGAGAAGAGATTATCAATCAGGCCATAAAAGAGACTTCGGACGAGACCATTGTTAATTTAGGGAATATCGCCCTTGAATGGGCAGAGAAAGATTTAAAAAAACTTAAATCACCTTTTATAAAATAATAACCTTAATAAAGGTAAAATATTATGTCAGAAGCTGAAAAAATACAGAAAGTCGCTTCGCTCGACTCGAAAGAGTCTAGAGTCGACAAGCTGGAGAAAGAGGTTGTTCAAAAAACGCAGCCTGTAGAAGGAAAGTTCGAGTCCATCATGGACAAGAAGCTTCCCGAGCAGGAAGCTGCGAAAACCATCGCTCCGGAGGCTAACAAGCCAAATGTCGAAGATATTGCGAAAGACATGCAAGGCAAGCCGATTGATCCCGGTCAAACAACCAAAGAGTTGGCCGAACAAACCAAGCAAGCCTCCCAACGTATAGACGCGATCAAGTCGGAGCTGGAAACTCCTGATTTGACGATTAAAAAACCAGTTGACAGATTGATGCGGAATAGGCTGACGCACGTTGACGACAGCTTGCGCATAGCCCTGTCGAGGGCAGGGACCGAAGAAGTGAAAGCCCCCGCCGAAACAGGATTGTCTGCTGTTCCCAACGCCGCGACAAAGTTTTTAGACCACTTGACGCACTCTCAGCATCAGCTTGACCACTTGGGATCCTACTTGGAAGCAATGGTCAATAGAGACCAGGAATTAACCCCTGCAAATATGCTGGCTATTCAGGTCAAAGTCAGCCACGTTCAACAGGAACTGGAATTTTTCACTAACTTATTGAACAAATCGCTCGAATCGACCAAAGCGCTTATGAACGTCCAGGTCTAATTAAGACCGAGGCTTGCAACAGCCGCCGCAAAAAGGAGCCTTTAAAGTCTTCTATATCCGGCTGTCATTTTTAATCCATAAGGTAAAATATGGAAGAACAGCTCGAAAAGCTCATGGGGGGCCTCGAAGATCTCCAACTGACAACTGTCAACGGACGAATTACAGAAACCGTGGGCATGCTGATCAAGGCTATTGTCCCCCAAGTCAAGATCGGTGAGGTGTGCCTCGTCAGACGCGAGGGAAGAGAAGCCTTGCGCACCGAAGTTGTCGGCTTTACCGAAGATGAAGTCTTTCTTTCTCCGTTAGGCGAAATGAGCGGAATCGGCCCCAACTCAGAAGTTATTCCTACAAGGCTGCCCCTCCACATCAAAGTCGGCCCCAAACTATTGGGAAGAGTGCTGAACGGACTGGGCGAGCCGCTTGACGAAGAAACAAAAGGGCCGCTCGAAACCGATGAAATTTATCCCGTATGGGCATCTCCGCCCGATCCCTTGAAAAGAAAAAGAATTAAAGAACCGATAACCGTCGGAATACGCGTCATCGACGCAATTCTAACCACGGGGCTCGGTCAGCGCGTGGGAATCTTTGCCGCTGCTGGAGGAGGTAAATCCACACTCCTCGGGATGATTGCCCGCAACGCCGTTGCCGATGTCAATATTATCAGCCTGATCGGAGAACGGGGCCGGGAAGTGCGCGACTTTATCGAAAAAGACTTAGGTCCCGAAGGACTTGCCAAGTCGGTCATTATTGTATCGACCTCCGACCAAGCATCCCAACTGAGGCTAAACGCCGCCTATACCGCCCACGCCATAGCTGAATACTTTAGAGATCAGGGAAAATCCGTGATCCTCATGATGGACTCGGTCACCCGTTTTGCCAGAGCGCTGAGGGAAGTGGGGCTTGCCGCGGGAGAACCGCCCGCAAGAGCCGGATATACGCCGTCGGTCTTTTCTACGCTGCCTAAGCTTTTAGAACGTTCCGGAAACTCCGACAAAGGATCGATAACAGGCTTTTATACCATACTGGTCGCAGGCGACGACATGAACGAGCCTGTAGCCGATGAAACGAGGTCGATATTAGACGGACACATCATTCTCTCAAGGGAACTGGCCAGGCAGCACCATTATCCGGCGATCGATGTGCTCTCGTCCGTCAGCCGGGTGATGCCGAGCATCACTTCGGAGGAACACCAGGAAATGGCTGGACAAGTACGGGAGGTCCTGGCGAATTACAGAAAAAACGAGATGCTCATTAAAATTGGAGAGTATAAGCGGGGTTCCGACAAAATGGCCGACTTTGCTATCGACCACGTGGATAAAGTGAACAACTTTTTGAAACAAGGTATAGAGGAACCGTGTTCGTGGGAAGAAACGATGCAGCTGGCCAAAGGAATTTTTAAATAAATAAACGCCTATGCCTAATGTCAAACTCGATTACCCCCTTGAGCAGGTTCTGGAAATAAAAAAAAAACGTGTTCAGGATGCTGAAAAAAAGCTGAAAGAAGCCCAAGAGGCGCTGGCACGGGAAAAGGAGATCCTCAAGCAAAAAGAAAAAGCGCGGGACAAGGTTCTCAAACATCGAAACGACAAACTGGCTCAGATGCGCGCAGAAATGGATCTTGTCGATGTAACGACTACATCGAACAAAATCCAACAGATGAAAGACTACTTGAAGGTAGTCGACAAAAAATTAGTTGAAGAAGAAAAAAAAGTAGAAGAACAAAAAAGGCAAGTGGAAGCTGCCGAGCAGCAAGTCGAGCAGGCCAAAGAAGAACTTAGGCTTAGAAGGCTCGAAGTCGATAAGCTCGACGCCCACAAAGATGACTGGCTTGCTATGATGCGAGAGGAACTGCAAAGGCAAGAAGACCTCGAACTCGATGAAATCGGAAGCATTATGTACCTCAAGCATCTGCGTGAAAGCAAATCAGGGCATTAAGGAGTTAAGTTATGCAAAATTTTGACCCTAAACTATTTGAAAGTCAGAATCAACCTGCCAGAAAGCAGACGAATACCTCCTCCGAAAGGGCGGTAAGGAGAACCGACCGTGTCGATGACGATGATAAAAACCGGAAAAAATTCCGTCTCGACGAGAAAAAAACGAAGTCTAAAGGTTCAGAGGAAAGCAAGAAAGAACTGTCAAAATCCGATCTCCCATCCGCTTTCAGCCTAGCCTCAAGAGGAGCGCTCAAAGACTCGACGGAAAAAGAATCCGACGACAGCTCCGGCGATGAGCGATTTTCCGGTAAAGACGAAAATTCCGATGAGAAATCAACCAAAAGCGATGACACGCACAAAGTCGTCAATCCCATAACATCAAAGCTTGAAAGTGTGAAAGGCGAAATGAAAGCCGAAGCCGTGAGCAAAAGCGCTAAAGCTGCGAGAACGCAGCTCGAACAGCTGCTTAAAACTGTCGTCGACTCCATCACCCAGATGAAACTGGAAGGCAAGAGCGAAACAACCGTCGTCATCAAACACCCGCCTCTTTTCGCCAACGCAAAATTAACCCTGACCTCTTTTGACACGGCAAAAGGCGAATTCAACATCACTTTTAGTGAATTGAACGCCAAAGCCAAAGATGTCCTCGACATGCAAATGTCGCGCGAATCACTGGCCCGCCACCTGGAAGAAAAAGGTTATGTCACCCACATTCTTGTCGCTACAACCGAAAAAGAAGAAACCCTTTTGACTGCCGCCGAAGCCGATCCCAGAGAGAAGCAAGAAGGCGGGGAGCAGCAAAAAGACAAGGGCGAAGAGGAAAAAAGAGAAAAACGGCGCTAAGCCTCAGATAAAAAGCTGCTACTTAACAACAAAGGCAAGGATTCATTCCTTGCCTTTGTTGTTGTAGCCGCGTTTCTACGCATCTGCCCCGAAAGCGAAGCCCTAGAATCCAGATGTTAGTTGCTTAAAAACGATCAATTAACGCACAATTGTAATTGAACAGAAGGTTTTTTCGTGGCAGAAAATGAAACAGTTCTATATGAATGGCTTAAGTCTATAGATCCTAAGGTGCTTGAAGAAGATCGTATTCCCCTGGCCGGGTACACTCCCGCCTTCCCTTGGGATGATTTTTCCAAAAACATAGCTCAAGCCTTTCAAACAGAGAAACTTAATATAAAGAAAGGGGAAGTCCGCTGGCATGAAGCCGATCGGCTCAGCCTGGATTTAGGCGACCGTTTGTTTACTCAGGGCATTTCCCTGTCCACGTACGAGGGTAAAGCTTTTTTTGTCATTGACCTCGAAGATTTGCGTTTTTTAATGTATGCCCTTCTCACCGAGCAGCCTCCGACTGATGTTCAAGTTTTTGACGAAGAGCTGGAAGAAGGATTCTACCGGTATCTTTCTCTGGAAGCTGTCCGCTGTTTTTCCGAGATCGATTTCGATCAAAATCTAAGTCCTCATCTTCTCAGGGAAAAGGATTTACCGGACGAGCCAATGCTTGGAATCGATATCCACATTTCTTTTATCGACCGCAAGATCGTATCCAGGCTCCTTATCGACTCAAAACTCCTCCGGTCCTGGAGGGAGCATTTTTCCGACAGAAAGCTGTCCGGCCCCGCAAGCCCCGAATTTCTCAAAAAAGTTGAAGTCCCTTTCCATCTTGAAGTCGGCAAAGTGGAACTGACGCAAAAGGAGGTCAAGTCCCTTGAAGCCGGAGACCTTATCCTTCTTGATCAATGCTACGTTGATCCGGGCAGCAACGCAGGGCAGGTGATTCTTACCTATAACGGAAAACCGAAAATCAGGGCCTCCCTCGAAAAAAATCACATAAAAATTATGGAATCTCCTCTTTTTCATGAGGACAGCAATCCTTTAATCAAAGGAGACAAAGACGATGAGTAAAGACCCCGATAATCAAGAAGACGAATTTTCTTTGGATGATTACGACGATACAGAAGACGAAGGCCTTGATCTTCCCGATATCGAAGATGAGCTAGGCTCCTTCGATGAAGATGAAGACAAAGACGAAGATGAAGATGAAGATGAAGACAAAGACGAAGACGAAGACAAAGACGAAGACGAAGACGAAGAGAAAGACGAAGACGAAGATGAAGATAAAGTCGAGGAAAAAGCTGAAAAGAAAGAGAAGTTGAAAGAAGAAGATGACGACAAAAAAGGGGAAGAAAAAGAAGCCGAAGTAGCAACTGCCCCCTCTCCCGAAGAAATCTCGCGCGACGAAATCACATTGCCGCTGACCGTCGAAATCGGAAGAATCAACTTGTCGCTCGAAAAACTCCTCCAGCTCAAAGAGGGGAATGTTCTAGATCTATCAATCCAGCCTGAAAGCGGGGTAGATATCGTGATCAATGGACAATGCATAGGCAAAGGGGAACTTCTAAAAGCTGGAAACAGCATTGCTGTCCGTATTTTAGACCTTGCATGAATGAAAACAACTTTCATAAACGCCAAACTCAGCCTCCAGCCGAGGCAAGCAGGGATTTTTTTCCCGCGGAATTGCCTCAATCCATAAGCGGCTACAAAGTTGAAAGCCTGCTGGAAAAAGGGGGCATGAGCCATGTGTATTTAGGAGTTCATCCTCAAACGCACGAACCTGTCACCATTAAAGTCCTTTCTCCGAAATTTCTCTCCAACCCTGAAATCGCCCAGCGCTTTTTGAAGGAGGCAAAAATCATCGGCATGGCCGATCATCCCAACATCGTCAAACTTTTCAGCCAGGGCGAGTGGGAAGGGGGCCTTTATATCGCCATGGAGTTTATCGAAGGGATCTCCCTCAAAAAGTACCTGCAGCGTACGCCCCTGTCTTTAAAAAAAGCGCTTGAAATTATTTTGCAGATCGCCTACGCCCTCTGCCACCTTCACTCCCACGGCGTGATCCATCGCGACCTCAAACTTGAAAATATTCTTGTCACCAAGGCAGGCGCAATTAAAGTTATCGACTTCGGCATCGCGCAATTGCTCCATGACCGGCGAAGCGGCAAGTCTTTGCAAAAAAGGATCATAGGAACCCCTGTCTACATGAGCCCCGAACAAAAAGACAATCCTGAATCTGTTTCTTATCCCTCAGACATTTACTCGCTGGGAATCATCGCCTATGAGCTCATTCTAGGAAAGCTCAGCCAGGGCAAAATTCACTTATCCCTCATGCCGAAAGGTCTTCAACCGATATTGGCCAAATGCCTTCAATCAAACCCTGCCCACAGGTATCAAGACATTGTCGCTTTCATCACCGATCTTTCGGATTATCTCAATTCCAAGCAGCTTAACGAAGATAAAAAAGAAACGGATCGTCTAAGCCAAATATCTGAAGAGCTTCAAAAATCCAGGGACTCGCTATCGACGATTCGGATTGCCAGATCCGAAAACTACAATCTCGGAATGTCTATTCATCACGGAATGAACTCCGGGGGGCTGTATATCGACTCGCTTCCCACGGAAAACTCATCAACAGCTATTGTCGTAGCCGAGTCTATCAACAGAGGCATCTCGGGACTGACAGCCAACGCATCGATCAAAGGGCAAATTCGCGCTTTTCATACAAAGTTGTCTCAAATCGAAAAAATTCTTCCTATGTACAACGATTTTTTAATAAACGACCCCTCAAAGCCATTGCTTAAGTTATCCTGCCTGAGTTTATTTCCAAACGACAAAAAATTCAGATTTACCGACTTCAGCTACGGCAGCTTATGGCACACAGAGCTGCAGGGCAAACAAGCGAGCGCCCTCGACAGCTCAAACCCCATGCTCGGAGAAGTTCAATCCGAATCGGTGGATAAAGCAGAAA
>SLFE01000271.1 GCA_007124415.1 Waddliaceae bacterium
CGACTATATTGCAAGTATTCGGAAAACCCGAATTGATCAATGCTTTGGATTTAGGTAAAGAACTGAAGACTTGTTTTACTGAAAAATTTGAGACGCTATTTGAGCTGAATGATGAGAATACCGAGAAATTATTGGAACGGTATGAAAAAACTTTCGGACAGTTCAGGAACCCGATGGCCCTATTCACCTATTATGGGTCCATTAGCCAGCTGACGGGCGATGATCGCGAAAGGGTTGCAAACGCGCTTAA
Organism: Waddliaceae bacterium; assembly: GCA_007124415.1. Taxonomy (GTDB): domain Bacteria; phylum Chlamydiota; class Chlamydiia; order Chlamydiales; family SLFE01; genus SLFE01. The sequence goes on from SLFE01000271.1 coordinate 251, forward strand.
CGTTTACGTCAATGCCGTTCTTGAAGGCACGTTTAAAGAGAAAAGGTATGATGAGGAGAGCAGCGACCACCTGAAACTAGTATTCGATGGTGAGGAACGTAAAAAAGCTTGGATCAAGGCTGAAGAATCAAAGAATGTGCAATTGTCAACTAAAGGCGACAATGAGTTTAACTACAGAGAATTTTTGAAGGAAAAGATTATTACCGATAATCATCTTCAAGGCCACAATCTCTCAGTTTTAAAAGACTATCTCAAAGGCGGTTCGGTACCGAAAATTTCAGCAGACGAAAATGATCCTGCCAACACTTTCACAAAGCTGTCTTTACACCTTTGTGAAAATAAAATTAGTGCTGAGGATTTTGTTCGGCGTGTTCAAGAGCTATCCCGTACTAAAGAGTTTGATCTTGGGGAATTTAACAACGACCTCTTAGCCTTGCTAAGTCGACCTAAGAGTGAAAATAGGGGTTATAAGATTTTCGAGAGCGACGATCCTTGCGACCTTCTTCTTATAGGTACGGAAATCAAGGGAAGTTGCCAGAGTGTTAATGGATATCCTAGCCTTAACAAATGCCTTGTTTCCTACCTGATGAATGGGGAACTGCGTCCCATTGTCGTCAAAAAAGACGAAGAAAAAGGGGAAAGAATTGTCGCAAGAAGTCTGATGCGTCTGATGTGGGACGAAGAAAAAGAAGCTCCGGTCATTCTGCTGGAAAGAACTTATTCGAATGTCCAAAACAAGGCGATTTCACGGGCTATAATCGACATGGCGGTTGAGAAGGCAAAGAGCATGAATGTCTATCTTGTATCAAAAGAGTGCGGAAGAGGCCGCCCCTATCCCGGGACGATCAAGTGTGACAAAGGTTTTGCCCCATTTACGTATTCCGATGCAGGTGAAAGAGTTCTTGATGACCAATTTAATATCGAAGACTGTCATATTCTCTACACGCCTTAAACCCTCGTTCTGCAGCAAAGACAATAACATTCTTTTTATCTTCCCTGCCTCATTAAGCGAGTCGAGGCAAAATTGAGTCCCAATAAAAGAATGGCAATGGCTGCCACGATCAGAAAGAGCGCCTGGAACGAAACTCCTTCGGCTTTATGGAGGAATCCGATGCCTTCTGCCGCTACGCCGTAGCCGATCATATAGGTTCCGATGACAAGGCCCGAGGCGTATGTCGGATCGGCTTTGAAGTTTTGCACCCCGAAACTCACCGAAAGAGGCAGAAACGCCGAGCATCCCAGGCCCGCAATGACCATCACAGCCGCTGACGCGCCGAAGGTTGAAACGGCGACAATGGCGATTGCGCCGGCCAGCACAAGGAGGGGGAGTACTCTGTAAATCCACTTGGGCGCTAAAGCAAGGCTTAAGAAAGTGGCGATGACCCTGCCCCCTGTCACCGACAGCCAGAAAAGCGACAATAACGTATTGGCTCCCGCCGTCGTCATCCCTTTTTCCTGGTGGAAATAGATCGTCGTCCAGTTGCCGTAAGTCGTCTCGACGATCCCGTATAAGAAGGCGATGAAGGCAAAGGTCCAGAGGAGCCTGTTATGAGAAACAGGCGGAGCGCCTGCTGCGCCTTCAAGCTCTGCTGATCGGGGAAGAAATATCAAGCCTAGAATGAACAAGGCTGCAAAGACAACGCATAAAAGCGTCGGATCGGCCCACCAAAGGCCGCTGCCGCTGAAATAAACCCACAAAAGCGGCCCGATCGCTGTGCCGATTCCGAGGCAGCTGTGAAGGGCCGTCACCGCCGAGCTGCCGCGATTAGGAAAAAAGTGAATCGCGAATGGGTTCAAAGAAGTGATATTGGCCCCGAAGCCCGTTCCCAGAAGAAGCATCGTCAAAAGCATAATCAGGTAGCGCTCTTCTGTGAAAATCGCGGCCGATGCAAAAGAGAGCATGGCCAAAGAGCTTAATGCTATGCCTGTCAGAAGCACATTTTTAGCCGAATAGCTTTTGGCAAGGGCGCCTCCGGAGAAGGAGGCGAATATCGCCCCGAAAATCATCGGAAGAAAAATCGATCCATAATCGGCATCAGTAAAATGAAATCCGTCGCCGGCTGTCAGAAAATTTGCAGCCGCGGGTATCGTGGTGAAGGCAATCCCTTGAACGAGTCCGAGGAAATACACCAGAAAAACGGCTATAGCCTTTTGCATGGATTACCCTTTTTTGTTGCTGCTTCTGTCGATGACCGCATGTCCGACTTTTTCTCCAAGGGCCGCCCCTTTGGTGTGGTCGGCCGGGTAGTGGATGCCGCCCCAAATGCGCGATAGTCCGGCCTCTTCGGCAGTAGCGTTCCACTCGTCTTTGTTATCAGGGAAAAGCTCTGAGAGGACAACGGCGACCGCTCCTGAGATCGTGGAGTGGGCCGAAGGGTAGCTGGGGTGGCTGGGCACGCTGACGAGCGGCTTGATTTCAGGGTCGATCTGGCTCGGCCTTTTGATCCAATAAACATACTTTGCGTTGAACGCTGCGGCATTCGAATCTAAAAAGGCGCTCTCGAAAAGAGCCCTGCCCCAAAGACGCGCCGCGAGAGGCGTGTTATTTTCCTCGAAGTATTTTTGGAGTATGGCGCTCCAATCCCCCGCGTTGCGCTCGGGAAGGTGGGCCCACCAAAAAACCCGTTCGGTTTGGCGTCCGTCCCGTACGGCCATTATTTTCAGGACTTCTTGGCACTCCTTTTTCCAAAAATTCATGTCTTCGGGAGGGGTGTCGATGACAAATTCTTTTGCTGAATCCAGGTACCACGTTTTTACCGTTCCGTAGTTAAGGCCGACGTAGCTGCCGTTTACCGGCGCCCATTTTTCCGGTCCTGTTCGGATGGGATAGTCGGCAATCTGCTCTCTTTCTTCTTTGAGCCTTTTGGCCGCTTTGCTGATGACCAGAGCTGCAATTCCGCTTGAAAAGGGATCGAAATCTTCAGCCTTGACAGAGGGAAGGGAGGCGCCGGGGATGAAAAGCCGCACGGTCCATAAGGTTACGGGACCTAAACTTCCAGCGAATTTTCCGGTGAGCCTGTAGCTGATCCAGGCAAAGTCCTTCTGCGCGTTGGCGAGATAGGCCGGAAATATCGTGCTTTCAATAGAGGGAAGATTGGCCGTTTCAACCAAAAAATCGACTTCGTTTCCCATGCGGGCGAGCTGATCGTTTGTGACGGTGCTTTCGGGAATCGGACAGTCGGCCAGAGCCTGGATTTCTTCTTTTGTGTAGCTGAAAGTCGTCGGCGTGTCCCGCGGGTTGGGGGCAAAGCTTGCCGTTAATACATAAAGAACTAATACTAAAAGTGTTCGATGCATAATTTCTATCCTCGGTTTAATTTAATAAAAGAGTATTCTTATTATTCCGTCAACAGAGTTGTAAACCATTGAGAAAAAAAACCTTATGTGGTATATTTTTTCATCGGTAATATTAAAAAAGAGGTTATTCCATGATTGAATTAAAAAATGTCTATATAGATACGAAAAAAAAGTTAATTCCTCTGATAATGGATTTAAGGGATAGAGAAAACGAGAAAAAAGTGACCAAGAAAGCGTTGAATAGCATTTTCAAAGGAATGAATGACTGGGAGAAAGTCAAACAAGCTACCGGACATGCTACATATAAAAATGAAATTACAAAAATTACGGTTGCTTGGCAAAACCATTCCAAAAAGAAAGACAAAACCATTCCACAAGCTCACCTCGATGCCATCAAGGAGGCTGTTCAAAGACATGTGAATATATTGGGCAATGAGATTTTCGGCTACAAAGTACGCAATTGGAAGTCTGAGCCCGATTTTAAAAAATCCGAAAATCGGCTTGCCATTTGGACTAGACACTAGGAAGTGTACTCCCTAGTTGTAGAGTAAAGAGCCGGCCGGCCTTTTTTCCCTTTCGATAATAGCAATTTGACGCTCGACCCATTCGGGCGTTTTTTTGTGGGAGTGGATTTGTTCTAAAGTGAGCCAAAAGTACTCGGGAACCTCGCGCGCCGAGGGGGTTACCTCTACTTTGGTTTTCTCAAGCTTTGTGTAAAAGATGACATCAAGCGCATGCTGATCAGAAGAGTAGATAAAATAAGAGCTTGTCGCAAATCGGATAGGGTCGAGTAGATTGAGCCCCACTTCTTCATAAACTTCCCTTTTTACCGCGTTGATCAGGATGTCGCTGCATTTTTCTCCATCTGCATAGTCGACTTTGCCTCCGGGAAAGGCTAAAAGGCCTCCGGCTTGAACACCTTCCGGCCGCCTGATCATCAAATACTTTCCCTCGTGTTCGATAGCGCACTCGACGATGACTAGGTAATTGGACATAAGTCTCTCCTTTTGAATAAAATGGAACAATATTCTAGGCGATCATAAAGCTTTTGTCAAGTTAGAGGATTTGTGGTAGAAATAAATAAAAAAAACCCAAGGGAGGGGAAATATGAAGCAATTTGGATTAAAGTTTATTGCGGCGTTTGCCTGTTTGACGGCGTTTGGCGTCCTTGCCGCCGACACGGTGACAAGCAGCGATACCGGTGTTAAATTTCCGACAGTCGAGTCCTTTTCATACGACGGAGTTGACTATGAGCTGACGGTCACGGGCATTGCCACTAGAAAAAAGTTTTTTGTCAGGATTTACAGCGTTGCATCTTATTTGCAAAAGAACGGCAATGGCGCCGAAGGGGATAAGTACCGGCGCATTATGAATCCCGAAAAAGCCAAGCAGCTCACATTGAAATGGGTTCGCAATGTCGATGGGGCCAGCGTGGAGAACGGCTACCGCGAGTCTCTTGCAAAAACGGATGCTGCCGGCATGTCTGAACAGATTAATGCTTTTGTCTCGTTTTTTAAAGACGGTGTTGAGTATCTAGACGAGCACCAGATTCGTTGGATACCCGGGGGGACCATTGAGGTTTTGATCAATGGAAGCCGCGCGGGCACTATTGAAAATGAGGCATTTGCCAAAGGTTTGTGGCAAGTCTGGTTTGGACCGGACAGCGTTGTTGACAGGGAAAATCTGACGACGATGATGCAGTAACAAGTAAAAAGCCCGGGCAGCCGGGCTTTTTTTTAACCTCTCATCGCCTCAAGACCTTTGCGGTTTTCTTTGAGGACCTCGGTGCTCTGGTCAATGAGCTCGCCATTTTCGCGGATGACTTCTGTGCTTCTCTCGACAGCCTGCCTGTTGCAATGGATCGATTGAGTGCTTTCTTTGATCATGCACTTCATTCTTTCCATCGTTCCGCAGCCTGTGAGGCAGCCGAGCAGGATAGGCGCGATTAACAATCCTTTCTTCATCTTCAACCTCCCATTTGCTGCAGCGCTTGATTGATCGCTTCAAGCTGACGGCGGTTTTCTTCGATTTTTTGGTTTGCTTCCTCAATAGCCTGAGTGTTTTCCATGATCGCGCATGTGCTCATGTTAACGGCTTGCTTGTTGCATTCCATGATCTGCATGGTTTCATTGATGCCGGCACACCCTGTGACCGATACCCCTGCAGCAAGTAACAAAAATAGTCTTTGATACATGATTGTAACCTCCATTTAAAACTTCTTATCCAAAGATAACGGATTATTTTCAATTAAAAAGTTTTCCGCATTCCTCGTTCATGAACTGCCCGTCGGGATCCAGCTCATTTTTCGCTTCGAGAAACCGTCTGTAATTGTCTCCGTAAAGCTCGGCGGCCTTTTCTTTTGTCAAACTGTGCACCTTGCCCCAGTGAGGGCGCCCGCTGTATTGGTAAAGAGCAGTTTCAATCTCATCAAACAGCTCCCGATACCCTTTTTTCGCGATCGTGATCAGGCTGATGTAGGCCGTTTTTCTTCCGCAGGCAGGGCTTAGCAGTCCCCAGGGGTCGGCATCGGTAAAACGGAGGAGTATGACCGCCACCATCCTCTTTTTCATTGCGCTGTATTTGTCGATGATTGCCCGCGTAGTTGCCAGCGCCTCCTTGAAGCGCTCAAAGGGGACGGCGATTTCCTCTTCAATGTAGTGCCCCTCGTCGTCAGGGGATAAAAGCCTGTAGCTTTTATCGACGACAGACGCCATGGGCGCGACCACAGAATAGATTTTAATGACCGGGGGTATCAGCCACCAGGGCATCGGGAGCACATCGAAAATTAAAGTAGCCAGTGTTTTGACGAGAGCCCATTTCAGCCTGTATTTGAGCCGCCCTTGCGCCTTTTTGTCTGTTCTTTGGTAATTAAAGAGAGTGACGTCGTCGGAATAGGGGTCGAGAATGAATTGAAAGTAAGGCTGCCGCATGAGTTCAGGAAGATTCTCGAGGGTTTCAGTCAAGTTGCTTGAAGCCTTTGTGAGTTCCAAATTGCCGAGCGGCACGCACCGGAGCGTCAGGCTGTAGACGATTCCCAGGCAGCCGAGGCTTGTTGCCGCGGCGGAAAACAGCTTTTCATCGCGCTCCGGCGACAGCTGCCGCAAGCTGCCGCTTGCATCGACAAGTTCGATCTCCTCGATAAAGGAGCTTAAAGTTCCCGTGTTTCCCGATCCGTGCGTTGCCGTTGCCGCCGCTCCGGCTATAGTCTGGTGTGTAATATAGCCCTGATTGGGGAGCGTGAGCCCCTCTTTTGCCAAGTTCCTTAAGATATCTTTGGTGTGCGCCCCGCCTTCAACCTTGACCAGCAGATTTTCCTTGTCGATGCCAAGTACACTTGAAAGCTTGTCCAGGCGAATCTGCGTTTGGTCCGTTTCGCAAAGGCCGTTCATCGAGTGAAGAGCTCCCGCCGCGCGGATTTTTTTCCCCTCGCTCCGGCACTTTGCCACTGCCCTTTGCAGCTCCTCGAGCGAGCCGGGACGTTTGATTTCGGACGGACTCCACCTCCGGTATTTTCCCCAAGTCTTCTGTTTCCCCAAAATTTTCTCCTTGTATTGTATTAATAAAGGAATTATTGGATTGAAAACAACACGGAGATGATTCGTTTGATAAAGATATTTCTAGGCGGTTTTTTAGAGCCATCTTAAAAGCCCGCCGCTCTTGCCATGCCCATTCTCGGGGCCCGGTTCGGCGCCTACTCCATGATTATCCGCAGAAGCGGGATTGAGAAGATACCCGAATTTTATCGGAAACACCAAGTTTTTTTCCCTGCGACATGGACAACTACCTGCCGCAGGGAATCAAAATATACACAGTGAATCGGGACGTAGTCTCTAGCTTGACCGATTCGCTTTGCGATAATGCAGGGCCAAATTACCGGCAATGAAATATTTACCGCCGTCCCGATTTTCAAATTGATTTTTTTGCCCATAATCCCGATAATTTCAAACTTAATACTTAAAGCTTAAGGGGAATGTGTCATGTATCGCTCGATCAAATTCTTTGCTTTATCATTACTCATCGTATTTGCCGTAAGCGGCGAAATTGAACCCCACTTAAAAAGAATCGAAGAAAAACCCGCCGGCCACGACATGCCGAATATCGACTACATTTATATGATCAATTTGGATAAGAGACCTGAAAAGTGGGAAATGAGCCTTAATCAGCTCGAGCCCTACGGTATTGTCCCCTACAGATTTTCGGCGGTCGTCGGATGGGAGCTTCCCGTTGAAACCATTAATGACATTGGAGTGAAATACGAGCATTGGATGGAAGGGGGATTTATGGCGACAAGCTATAAGCCCGAAAACAACCTGAAACCGACTCATGAAATTATAGAAACAGTCGGGCAAACCTATTTTTGCTATTGCATGTCGAGAGGAGCAATCGGAATTGTTTTGAGCCACTTGTCGGTTCTTCAGGATGCCTGGGATTGCGGCTATGAGACCATTTGGGTCATGGAAGACGACATTGACGTGTTGCAAGATCCGCGAATCATCTCCGATTTGATTAGTGAGCTGGATAGCCAGGTGGGAAAAGACAATTGGGACATATTGTTCACCGACAGGGATACTCGGAAAAAAAATGGCGAGTATGTGCCGGCAAGAGGAATGGCGCGAAGACCCAACTTTAATCCGCAGGACAAAAGCCAGTACTACATTGACGAGTCTATTAGTGAAGAATTTAGGCAGATCGGCGCCCGTTTTGGAGCCTATTCCATGATTATCCGCAGAAGCGGAATTGAGAAGATTCTTGAGTTTTATCGGAATTATCAGGCATTTCTTCCCTATGACATGGACAATTACCTGCCTCTCGGAATGAAAATGTTTACAGTTAATCAAGATGTTGTTGCAAGCCTTACCGATGCTCTTTCTGACAATGGAAGAGCGAATTATTTAAAATAAATGCCGAGCTTTGACATGCGTGCTTTGGATTCTAGAACTTAGATGGAAGAAATAAATGTCTCGTTATATTAATTATCTAATCGTTTTTCTCTTTTTGATAGCATCTGCCAATGCTGGTGTTCAGGATCATCTTGTGCGTCTAGAAGAAAAGCCCGCCGGCCACAGCATGCCGAATATCGACTACATCTATATGATCAATTTAGACCATCGTCCGGAAAAATGGGAGATGAGTCTCAATCAGCTTCAGCCTTACGGCATCATTCCTTACAGGTTCTCAGCGGTAAACGGCAAGGCCCTTCCTCTTGAAACCATCAACGATATTGGAGTGAAATACGAGCCCTGGATGGAAGGGGGATTTATGGGGACTTGCTATAAGCTTGGGGACAACTTCAAGCCGACGCACGAAATTATAGGGACAGTCGGGCAAACCTATTTTCGGCATAAAATGGGGAGGGGAAGGTTTGGAATTATTTTAAGCCACTTGTCCGTTCTTCAGGATGCTTGGGATTCGGGTTATGAAACTATTTGGGTCATGGAAGATGATATCGATGTGCTGGATGATCCGCGAAATATTTCTGATTTGATTGAAGTACTCGACAGCCAGGTTGGGAGCGATAATTGGGATATCCTCTTTACCGACAGAGATATGCGAAAAAAGAATGGAGGTTACAAGCCTGGGTTCGGAATTGGGAGGAG
>SLFE01000273.1 GCA_007124415.1 Waddliaceae bacterium
CGGCAGACTGCTTCTCTATGCCGAGATGAAAGTGCCGGGCGAGGCTTGGCTTGAGTTCGAAGTCACCGCCGACGATAAAGGCGGCACCCTCAAGCAAACCGCTTCCTACCGACCGCGGGGAGTTCTCGGCCGCCTCTACTGGTATGCCCTGCTCCCCTTCCATAAACTCATTTTCTCAGGCATGGCCAAAGCCATAGCAAAAGGCTAGAGCTAACGTTCAAGTTCTGCCTGGGTTTTGCGCAGGTAGAGAATATCAATGCGGCCGTCTCCGGAAATATCGCCGGAGCGAAAGCGGCTCAAGGCCTGCATGGCCAGAGAGTCGGCGTCGGGAGCGGCGATCTCCCAAGGCGTGTCTGTTGGTATTTTATCCATCAGCTTCTCATGCGGGGTTACTAGTACATCGTAGGTATTTGGAGAAAATTTTTCCAAGGGCACGGCCTCGGGTTCCGCAGACCAGGCAATCTCCCCTTCTTTCCTCTCGCCTTCTAAAACGTAGACGCCGCTGACCCGGGCGTCGAGAAGCGAGGCGAACTTCCCCTCGCGGCTCGGAGCAAAAGCTGTAAGCGAGCAGACGCCGACAAGGGGAATTTTGCAGCTGTAGTGAATCATCTTCGCCACAACGACGCCCACCCTTATTCCGGTATAGGAGCCGGGACCGATGCCAACGGCGACAAAATCCAAGTCCTGAGGCTTCATTTCGAAAGATGAAAACATCTCTTCAAGAACCGGCATCAATGTTCGGGAATTGCGGAATCCATGGGGAAGCATCACCTCTTTTATGCAGCTGCTGCCGCGAAATAAGGCGGCGAAGCCCTGCTGGGTACTCGTATCGATGACAAGAAATAGTTCACTCATGAAGATTGATGCGTTTGGGTATAAAGATGTTTTGCAACGTTCTGACAAAATAATTATCAGTCATGCCCGAGATGTAGTCAATGACCATCTGCACTTGTGATGTCGCCTCTAAATAGCCCTGCGGTTTGTTGCCAAGAAAATTTTTCCAAATGTAGCTCGACTCGCCGCTGTTCTCCAAATCGCTCAATAGCTGCTCGAACAGAATGCGGTAGCTTTGCCGGATTTTTTCCGACTCCACTTTAAGCTTCGGGTGCTGATAGATTTTTTCAAAATTAAACTTTCTCAGCTCCTTCAGCGACTGAAAGGCTCCCTCGGACATGGCGATATAATCTTTTTCATAGCTGTATTCAATCACGTCCTGCGCAAGGAACGAAAGGATCTCCCGATTCGATTTTCCCATGCCGGTGTCGGGGATGTCGCCGCGCTCAATGATGCCTAAACTGATCGCGTCCTCGATATCACGCCCGAGGTAGCTCATCGTATCGCAGATTTTGACCAGGCACCCTTCGAGAGTGTTCGGCATGATGCTGGCCTGGGGGTCTTCGAGCCTCAAAGCGACCTCCTCGAAATGATCGTCCCAGGTTTTGTCGAAACGAGGCTTGATGACAGGGCTTCTCATCCCGCCGTCGTGGCAGAGAAACCCGTCGTAGACGTTCAATCCCAAATTCAGAGGCTCAAGAACGGAGAGGAGGCGGCAGGACTGGGCGGGATGGGCAAAATGGCCCCGGCCGTATTCTTTGGACAGCTCGCTTAGATACTCCTCCCCCTCGTGGCCGAAAGGGGGATGGCCCACATCGTGGCCCAAAGCAATAGCCTCGACAAGGTCTAGATTCAGCCTCAGAATCTCGGCGATCCCTCTGGCAAAATTGCTAACAAGCTGAACGTGAAGGCTTCTGTGGGATATATGATCGTTTTGAACGAGGTAGACCACTTGTGTCTTGTCGATATACCGGGAGTAGGCTTTAGAATGGACGATGCGGTCGACGTCGCGCTTGTAGGGCATCCTGTGATCGTCTTCGGGACCCCGGTAGCGGCTGTGGTCTTTGGACAGGGCCGCTCGGGGATAAAATCGCTCAAGCTCCTGTTTTTCAGCTTTTTGTCGATAATTCAATAAAATATTTTGCGAGCTGGCCTTCATATAACAACAGTATAGTAAAATTTGATTAAAAATTAAACAGCAATAACTTATGGAAAACGACCATTACTCTCTTGACGAAAGGGCACGGAGAGACCATCATAAAGACAGACGGGAAATTCATTGAATTTTAGATGCGCAACAGTTAAAATAACTTACTTAAAATCAATCGATCGACACATCACCATAAAGGTATATTTTGAATATTTTTCACGAAGAGCGCCCTATGGAAGAAAACTCCCTTGAGGATGATTTAGAAAGTCAGCTGGTCAATTCCCTCGAGGATTCGCAGATGATTGAAAAGAATGTAGGCGAGCTGCCGACCGATCTCTTTATTTTTCCCCTTTTAAGACGCCCCTTTTTTCCGGGAATGGCAGCTCCGCTCGTCATTGAACCCGGTCCCTTTTACGATCTGTTAAAAGTCGTAGCAAAATCCGAACATAAGTGCGTCGGGCTTGTCCTGACAAAAGACGAGGACATCGACATCTACAAAGCAAAAACCAAGGACCTTCACAAAGTCGGGGTTTTAGCAAGAGTGCTTAGAATCATTCCGATGGAACAAGGCGGCGCCCAAGTGATTTTGAACATGGAAAAGCGGATCTCCATTGTTAAATCCATCCCGAAAAAAAAGCATCTTAAGGCAAAAGTCAAATATCACGAAGACAACAATATTCTGACCAAGGAACTGAAAGCTTACGCTATCAGTATCATTTCCACCATCAAGGAACTCCTCAAGCTCAACCCCCTCTTTAAAGAAGAGCTGCAGATATTCCTCGGCCATTCCGATTTCACCGAACCGGGAAAACTCGCAGATTTTGCCGTTGCTCTGACCACCGCCAGCCGGGAAGAGCTGCAGGACGTTCTCGAAACATTCAAGGTTCCGAAAAGGATCGAAAAAGCGCTCACTCTGCTGAAAAAAGAACTCGACCTGACAGAGCTGCAATACAATTTGAGCCAGAAGATTGAAGCGGGCATATCCAAAACCCAAAGGGAGTATTTCCTCCGCGAACAGCTCAGGACCATCAAAAGGGAGCTCGGAATTGAGAAGGATGAAAAGTCCACCGACTTCGAGAAATATGAAAAACGGCTCAAGGAAAGATCACTGCCCGCCGATGTGCAGAAAGTGGTGGACGAGGAAATGGAAAAGCTTGCGGCTTTGGACATCCAGTCGGCCGAATACAGCGTCTCGCGCGGCTACCTCGACTGGCTGACAATTGTTCCCTGGGGGATTTCGAGCGAAGAAAATTTTGATCTGAACTCCGCCAAAAAAATTCTGGAAAAAGACCACTACGGTTTGGAAGACCTCAAAAAACGGATCCTCGAATTCATCGGCGTCGGGCAGCTGGCCGGAGGCGTCAAAGGAAGCATTATCTGCCTGGTGGGTCCTCCGGGTGTTGGAAAAACAAGCATCGGAAGGAGCATTGCCCGTTCGCTCAACAGGAAATTCTACAGATTTTCCGTTGGCGGCATGCGCGACGAAGCTGAAATCAAAGGGCACAGGCGAACCTACGTCGGCGCGATGCCGGGCAAACTCATTCAAGCCCTTAAATACTGCCAAACGTCAAACCCTGTCATCATGATCGACGAAATAGATAAAATCGGCGGCCAATCCCATCAAGGAGACCCGGTATCGGCCCTGCTCGAGGTGCTCGATCCCGAACAAAACGTCGAATTCCTCGACCACTATCTCGATGTCAGATGCGACCTTTCCAACGTCCTCTTCATCCTGACGGCAAATGTCTTAGACACCATACCCGAACCGCTGCTCGACCGGATGGAGATTTTGCGGATGTCGGGATACATCATGGAAGAAAAAATTGAAATTGCCATGAAATACCTCATCCCCCGCAACCGCAAGCTTATGGGGCTCAAGGCAAAAGATGTGCCCGTCTCGCGAGCGGCGCTCAGGCAGTTGATCAACGGCTATGCCAGAGAAGCGGGCGTGAGGTCGCTTGAAAACTTTATCAAAAAAATCCTGCGGAAAGTGGCCGTGGAAATCGTTGAAAAAAAACAGAAAAAGAGGGGCGGCGGAAAAAGCCATGAGATCCAACCGGTCCGCATCACCCCCAACTCCCTTGAAAAATATCTGGGCAAGCCCATCTACACAAGCGACCGCTTCTACGAAGAGACGCCCGTCGGCGTTGCCACAGGCCTTGCCTGGACAGCCCTTGGAGGCGCAACCCTCTACATCGAAACGATGAAGGTGCCCGGGGAAAAAACCGTAATGAAACTCACCGGACAAGCCGGCGATGTGATGAAAGAGTCTTCGCAAATTGCCTGGACCTATCTTCACGGCGCTCTGCATAAGTATGCGCCCACCTACACCTTTTTCGAAAAATCCGAAGTCCATATCCATATCCCCGAGGGGGCGACACCGAAAGACGGCCCTTCCGCGGGGATTACAATGGTCACAGCGCTTCTTTCTCTGGTGCTGGATGAACCGGTCTTGAATGATTTGGGGATGACCGGAGAGCTGACCCTCACCGGCAGAGTCCTGGGGATCGGCGGCATGAAGGAAAAAGTCGTCGCCTCAAAAAGAGCCGGACTGAAACATGTGATCTTTCCCAAAGAAAACGTGCGCGATTTTGAACTTCTTCCCGACTATCTCAAAAAAGGACTGAAATTTCATTTTGTCGATCATTATGACGAAGTCTTTAAAATCGCCTTTCCCCATTTAGCGGCAGAGGAGTATGTGTGAAAGAGTGGCAAAGCGAGTACAAAAAAAAAGTCATCGATCCCTCGGGTGTGCAAGAGGCTGCCGAATCCATACGCGCATCGGGTAAAACCATCGCAACTCTCAACGGATCGTTCGACCTGCTTCACTCGGGGCACCTGCAATCGATCTACGAAGCTTCCCAGCTTGCCGATATCCTGATCGTCGCTTTGAACAGCGACAGCTCCATCAAACGGTACAAAGACCCTTCCAGGCCGATTATAACTCTTGAACATCGCCTTCAAATGATCGCGGCGCTCGATTGGGTGGACTTTGCGACCTGGTTTGACGAGACCGATCCCCGCCGGCTTTTAGAAAAAATCAAACCCGACGTCCATGTCAACGGAATCGAGTGGAAAAACAATTGCGTCGAAGAGGCTCTTGTCGCCTCATATGGGGGAAAAATGCACTATGTTCCCCTCATTTCAGGACTTTCCACAACACAAATTGTCAACAATATCGCAAACTTGTATGATCAAGCCAAGGTTAACTGATGCGGATCGTAGGGACAATTGAAAATCCAGCTCTTTGTGAACGGTTTTCTACCTTCCTAAACGAAAAAGGGATCGAGCATCGAATCGAGCTTGTTGTCAACAAGGATTGGGGAAGCGATAAATACGGATCGCCTGCATGCCAAATTTGGGTAATCGACGAGGATCAGGTCGACTCTGCCATCGACTACCTGAAAGACTTCAAAGATAATCCTGATGACAAAAAATTTCGAACACCCTCCTCAAAAGAAGCCAAGATTCCTTCCTTCAGGCAATTGAAGCCGGACAGAATCATTTCCGATGAGAAGCCGCCCTCCGGCAGGCCCGGTCAACAAGCCGCACCCATCACATTTTATATTATTATCCTCTGCGTCATCACATTCACGTGGGGGGCCTTGACAACACCGTCGTTCACCCCCATTCCAAGAGCGCTTCCGGTGATTGCCGTATTCAGCCCGGACATCAATAAAGATTTAATGTACGACTGGCCCGAGGCCTACTCCATTATCGACAAAGTAGTGGACCTTTACGGGATCGAAAGCTTGCAAAAGCCTCAAGAATTGCCTCCCGAGGGCATCATTCTTCTCAACCAATATTTCGAAACTCCTATTTGGCGCGGATTTTACCCAAAACTTCTGGCCCTTTTCGGCGCTACCGACGAAAGTTTGGAAATTGAGGCCCCGCTGTTTGAAAAGATCAGAGAAGGGGAAGTGTGGCGCCTTGTCACCCCCGCCTTTCTGCACGGCGGCATCATCCATATCCTTTTCAATATGCTTTGGCTTCTTGTGCTCGGCAGGCAAATGGAAGAAAGGCTGAAACCGTTCAGGTATATCCTGTTCATCATCATTGCCGCGATCATTCCGAACACCTTCCAATACCTCATGAGCGGATCGAATTTTCTCGGTTTTTCAGGCGTGCTCACGGCAATGATCGGCTACATCTGGATCAGGCAAAAAACAGCGCCTTGGGAAGGGTACATCCTTCATCCTGCAACATTGAGGCTGATCGCTATTTTTATCTTCGGCTTGTTTGCGATTCAGGTAATCGCATTCTTTGTACAGGTTTTCTTTGACGAGGCATTCAACCTGCCGATAGCAAATACCGCCCACCTGGCCGGCGCGGCCCTCGGCGTTATCTTGGGAAAAATGAAATTTTTTGCGTGGCGGAAATGACAGTAAGAGATCTGACAATCCTTGGCTGTTCAAGCCAGCAGCCCACCCGCTACCGCAATCACGGCGCCTATCTTTTCCGCTGGAACGGCTGCGGGCTCCTCTTCGATCCCGGAGAAGGAACGCAGAGGCAGTTCATCTACGCCAATATCGCGCCTCCTGTTGTCAACTACATCTTTGTCTCCCACTTCCACGGCGACCATTGCCTGGGCCTCGGCTCTTTTCTAATGAGGCTCAACCTCGACAAGGTCACCCATCCGATCCACTGCTTTTATCCGGCCAGCGGAAAAAAATACTTCGACCGCCTCCGCTACGGCACTATGTACCACGAAACCATCAATGTCATCGAACACCCCGTCGATAGCGAAGGGATCGTCTACAAGGACGAAAACTTCACTATCGAGGCTGCCTTTCTGAAGCACGGCGTCGACAATATCGGCTGGCGCGTCACCGAACCCGACACGCGGAAATTCGACCGCGAAAAGCTCAACTCTCATGGCATACGGGGCCCTATGGTCAAAGAACTCAAACAAAAAAAAACAATGAACATAAACGGCAAAACCGTTGAATTAAACGATGTCAGCTGGATAAGAAAGGGTGAGAGCATCGCCGTGGTGATCGACACGCTCCCCTGCCAAAGCGCCATCGACATCGCCAAAGGGGCCAGGATTCTGCTCTGCGAAAGCACCTATACGGACGAAGACAGGGATCTGGCCAAAAAGCACTTCCACCTGACCGCCTCCCAAGCCGCTGAGATCGCCAGGCAAGCCGGCGCAAAGCAGCTTATCCTCACCCACTTTTCCGCCCGCTACACCGAATCATCGGTCTTCGAGGAAGAAGCGCGTAAAATCTTCTCCAACAGCTACGCTGCCGAAGATTTCAAAACCTTTCCCTTTCCTTTGAAAAAACTATAGACGGCCCGCACGGCGTCTTTGACGGTGGAGCACCCTGGGATCGAGGTCGATCTCTTTTTCACGCTTGGCGGCAAGCTGGCCGCAGCCGCCGCTGACATCCTGGCCGCGGCTGTACCTGACGGGCGCGGGGATGGAGCGCTCGGAAAGATAGGACTGAAAATTTCGGATGGACTCCGACTCTGAGGCCTTCATTTGAACGCCGGGAAAATGATTCAAAGGAATGAGGTTTACTTTCGCTTTAAGGCCGTGTAAAAAACGAACAAGCTTTTTCGCGTCGGCAATGCTGTCGTTCACCCCTTCAATCAAGACATATTCAAAAGTGATTCCATACCGCTTGGGAGCCGGATAATCGAGCAAAGCCTTTTTAAGCTCGGCTAACGGGTACTTTCGATTGACAGGCATCAGCCTGCTTCTTTTTTCGTCGTCGGCGTTATGCAAAGAGATTGCCAGCCTGACGGGCAGATCGGCGCCAAGTTTTTGAATTTCCGGAACAAGGCCGGAGGTGGAAACGGTCACTCGGGATTTCGACAGCCCGAATCCGTCGGGGTCGATCATGGCGCGGCACGCCTTCACAACATGGTCGTAATTGTCGAGCGGCTCGCCCATCCCCATAAAGACGACATTAGAAACCCGTTTGCTGCCAAGATGCCGGTTGGCAATGATGATCTGGGCAAGAATTTCTCCTGAAGACAAGTTCCGCTTCAACCCCATTTTACCGGTCTGGCAGAACGTGCACCCCATGCGGCAGCCGACCTGGCTGCTCAGGCAAAGCGTCACGCGGCTCTCGTATGACATGACAACCATCTCGATCAGAAGTCCGTCTTCAGTTTTAACGAGAATCTTCGAGCTGCCGTCTTTAGACTCCAGAGCGCTGTCGACTTCCGGCAGCTTCCAGTTAAACTCATTTTCCAAGCGCTCACGGAGCGGCTGCGAGAGATTGGTGAACTCTTTGGGGGCGACAACCCCCTTTTGGCAGATCCAATTGTAAATCTGGCCGGCCCTGTACAGGGGAAATCCGTTCCCGGCAAGCCACCCCCTCCAGTCCGACAGGTCGTAATCCAATGCATAACGAGTCATAATAAAAAATTATAATTCATTAATTCTTAACTGTCTAGAAACAATTAACCTCGACTGAGGCTCACTCGAGCGTAATGTCCTGTTTTTCAATTATTTTTTCGAACTCTTCCTTCACTTCGGTCATTGTCGGACGTTCATCAGGATCAATTTGAGTGCATTTGATAATAAGCTCCACAATAGGATTATCCGGGTTGCTTTCACGAAACTTTTGCAGCCTTTCATTATACTGCTTCTGCCCGTTCGGACTCTGCAGCCTGGACATAAAGGTATCGATATTTTTGACTCCCCGTATCCCCGCCTTATCCCCTTTTTGGTTCAAAAAGATGGGATGATCGGTGATGTCTTTTTCTTCAAGGGCAAGATCTGTCATCATGAGTCCGACGCTCCAAACATCCCATTTGGCATTGATTTCACTCCACATGTCCGATCCCGTCCAGTTCACCGCTTCTGGAGGTTGATATTGAGGCGTTCCTGCTCTAATAAATTTTTGAGGATCATCTTCCGCAATAGCGGTACCGAAATCCGATACCAATCCTTTTCCTTCAATTGAAATCAGGGTATTCTCAGGTTTAACATCCCGATGAATGTATCCTTTTCGATGCATGCGCTCCAATCCCTTAAAGGAATCATAGAGCGCCTGATAAAGGACTTTTTTCTCTTTCGCCTTAAGTTTGCGCTTAGACTTGATCTCGCTAAATGCTGCCCAGTCGATACTGTCCCCGTCATCTGTTTGGTACCCCGCCATTTCCTGAACCATGATTTTTCTTCCATCTTGCAA